>CALXXK010000153.1 GCA_944392675.1 uncultured Clostridia bacterium | reverse complement strand
ATAAGCATTTCTACATAATACTTTCTATAATATTTTAATTGCTATAACCTATTTCTAGTCCTTTTTCTCTTTTTTGAACATATAATATTTCTTGTATTAGCCATAATAAATTTTTGTCTTGTATTTTCCTTTTTACAATTTCAAATAATACTTTTTTATTAATATTATCAAAATATTTTGCTATATCCATTTTTAATATATAATATTCATTCCATATTGTCTTACAATGTTTCATTGCTTTTTGTAAGTCTAAACATGCTTTGTGCATTCCTTTATTTTTTAAACATGCATATGATGTGTTTATAAACTGTGGTACAAATGTAGGTTCTAAAAAATTATCTACTAACCATCTATGTACTATTCTATCTATATATCTTGATTTTTCTATTTTTCTTAATTTAGGTTCTGTTATATAAAAAGTACTATACCCTCCATGTTTATATGTTTTTGTTTCTAATTTTTTTAATAGCCACATAATATATTCTTCTTGTTTTAAATTAAATAATATTGTTTCTTTCCTATAACCTTTTCCTTTTCTTGATTTTAGATGTGCTTCCATTAGTTTTTCATATGATAAATAATTATAATATTTATTCTTTATCGTTTTTGGCATAATGTTTTATTAATCCCCCTATTATTTTTCCTATTTCATATATTAATTCCATTGACACCCTAAATTTCTTTTCATCTATCCATCTATATTTTTTCATTATTCTTAAATATATTCTTTGTGTATTTAATTCTGCATCAATATCATTCAATATTTTTATTGTATTTTTAATATATTCGTTTCTATTATTTAAAAATTTTATTTTGTTTACTATCATTATTTTATTTATCATTTTATACATACTCTGTTTATATTCTGTACCTATACTATATTTTTCTGTTCTTGGTAGTTTTATCATTACATCTAACATATATTCTATATATTTTTCTGATTTTGGTATTAATGCTAATTTGTTTTCTTGTTCTTGTTTTGAAACCATATTTTCCTCTTCTCTTTTCTTTCTTCTATTTTTGCTTGATTTGATTCATTATTTAAGTTTTCTTTATTATTAACTTTTTCTGTTTGTTCTTTTTCATATAATTTTGATAAAGCTTTTATATATTTATCTGGTTCTTTGTATTTTAATGTACTTTTTGTACAAATATAGCAATTGATATTTGAATTTGTTAATTTGTTTTCATGATTTTCATTGTATTCCTCTATTATTTCTAGTTCTTCTTTTTCCTGATCAAAATAATATACTATGTAACTATATCTTTTTTGTTGTATTAAGTCTGTATATTTTTCTAATGAACCTATTGGAAATCCTACTTTGCATATTTCTGGTTTAAAACAGCTTACTTTTAAATTCAATAAATTATTTAGTAATACTGCATCTTTACCTATACTAACATAAAAATTTCCTAGGTTACATATTACAATTTTTCTTTTATTCTTCTTTTGTAATAATTCCATCATTAAACTAAATCCCATTTCATCACCACTTTTTTTATAAAATTTCGTGTCATTTTTTGTGCTTAAAAAGCACAAAAAACGCCACGTTAGTGGCGCCACGTTAGTGGAATTTTTCTTAACTTTTGCAAAATCCGTTTTTCAACGCATTTTGTTAAAGTTTGAAAAATTCTCCTTAACGTCTAAAGTCGTTAAGACATGTTTATTCAATTATCTACCTATAAAACTAGTTCATTTACTACATTCAATGAACGACTTTAGCATTCAGCAGAACTAATATAAAGCTGAGCGGAAGGAATAGCTGCTGAAGCTGTTGGCCGGGAGATTGTCGTAGCGGACAGAAGCTGGACTGCTAGACCCATTACCGCTGTACCTGCCACCCCTATAAGCGCATGGAATGCTAGCATTGGTGCTCCTTTCTAATGTCCATTCATATTCATTTCCTGCTATATCATATATATTCATTTTACAATTTTGACTACCATTTGCTCCTGTTGTTAATAACACACTTTTATTTTGCAACTTTGTACTATTCTCTACCTTACCACTTGTATTTTCTGTATAATCTTTAAAACTTTCTGCTGTTGATGGACTTGTTGTATATTTCCCATTTTCTATTTTGAAAGTAGCATCATTATAATTTCCCCAACTGGTTGAATTAGTCGTTAAATCTGCTACTGACATTCCACCTCTTACTTGCAAATGCTTTAAAACTAAGTCCCATTGTATTCCAAACATTAAACTACTTGTATAATCTCCATTATTTATTTGACTTGATTTTATTTGTGCATTTGCACATGTTATATAATTATATGGGTATGCTCCTTGTGTTATTACTAATGTTCTTGTATCATTATTAGCTGTTGCTGGGTAACTATCTGCTCCAGCTTCATATTGTCCTATCCAAAATCCTCCATTTCTATATACACTACTTAACATTGTTTCTTTTAAATCTTTATATTCACTATATGATAGTCCACAACCTCTATTATCATCTAATTTATCATCTATTTTTACGTAATATGTTGTACTAGAACTACCAAAACTTTCTACTGGCATTGTTCCTGTACTATCACTATATATTGCTCCATAATATGTCTTTGCCGTATTAAAATTACTAGCACTTGAAAATCGAACTTGACTATATGCTGAACTTCCATCATATGACGCTCCATAATAATCATACCACTGGTCTGTATATCCATTTCTTGAAAGCAATGTTCCTGTATATGTTTCTAAATCTGTCTCTATATTTGTATAATCTGTTTCTGATGTTGCTGTTGTAAACACTGTCGTTTTTGGCACCTCTATCCATGTCCAATAATTTGTTCCATCTGTTACTACTAATCCTTTTGTTAAATCTGTCCCTTCTACTTGACTAAAATTACTTCCTGGTAAGTATGGTTTTGTATCTTCTGACTGATATTCTGCCATTCTTATTATTGTACTTGCACTTCCATTTGCATTTATCAT
>CALXXK010000152.1 GCA_944392675.1 uncultured Clostridia bacterium | reverse complement strand
CACATTGAGTCTTTTTCTGCGCCTCTTAATATCGCAGCTTTCATTTGCGTTTTCCTCCAGATAATCTTTTATTTCGCTTTGACCCTCACACTCATAGTGATCAAATACCTCCAGTCCCATCCCTGCTCCTTTCGGTCGCTGCCATAAGCATGTCCTGCAAAACAAGCAGTTCGTCTTCTGTAATATGACTAGCAACCATCAGTAATTCGCGAAGCGTATGTATCACCCAATCCCTTGTACCCCAAGCTTCTTTTTCATTTGATTCCGGAGGATTCATGGCGTTCTCTCCGAACTTCCCTGCGCTCAGATCTGCACTTTCCGCCGCCCGCTCTGCCTGGAGTCCGGCCTGAGCCGCGGCAATTTGAGCCTTCTCCGCTCTTTTGGCTGCCTTCTCTGCTCGTTTCGCCGCTTCCTCTGCCGCTTGGTGCTGCTTTTTCTCTTGAACACGCTCTGCAATATCTTTATGTTTGACTTCCCGCCCCTCTGCTGCACAGGCCGCGATTTCCTTTTGCTCTTCTTCGGGCAGTTTTGCGGTTTCATAGGCCGCTGATTTACTCAGGTTTCCCTCCCGGAACTGCTCCTTCGCCTCCGGGACCAGGCTGCTGTTAATCTTATTCATTCGTGCCACTTCGCTGGGGCTTGTCTGCATCATCTCTGCAATCAGGTCCCTCATGCGTCCCTGGATTACCAGATTGTCCTCATCCCTGGCGCGAATCAGCGCCGCTTTCAAGCGGGCTGCCTGCTCTGTTTCCTCGTAAGGGGACAATTTGCGGTTAAATGCATTTCCCACCAGCAGAGACAATTCCAGCATGGCTTCCGACATGTCCTTATACAGATACCGAATCTTCTGTTCTTTTGGCACCGCTCCACATTCGATGTTATGGATATTTGCCAGGTTCCTCCGGTGACCGCTGATAATCTTGTAGACGCCATTCACCCGGGCCAGCACAATGGGCTGCTGCTGTCCCACCGTCAAAATCGAATCAGCCAGCTCCTCTATGTTTTCCTGGCTGTAAAAATTGCGTTCCGATGGCTCCACCTCATAGGGACTCAGATAAATTTCCTCAAAATCTGTCTGTCCCTCTCCGGACTCAAACAAGTCCATAAACGACCATTTTCCCATGTGTGCCTCCTACAAGTAGCTGATTCCATATCGGGTTCTAAATTCATCCCGCGCTTCATCCTCGGATTTACCATTAGCAACTGCTCTCTTCTCAAAGGCCAGCTGACCGATGATTTTCGACATAGCCTCAGCCATTGGATTCCCGTGTATCCGTTCTAATAACTCACCCATATTGTGGCAGTTGTTGCAGCATGGGATTTTCAGTCCGTCCCGCTCAGACAATGTTTTGTTGCCCTTCCCGTATACCAGATGATGCTTTGCCTCTGTTGGACGCCCGCAGAAAAGGCAGTATTCGTCATATTTTGTCACAATTCCTTTCATCTTACGCTCTCCCAATACTCTTTAATTAATCTTCGGTACGATAAGGCCGCTGCACTCCGGGGGCTGTATTCCTGGAGCGCCTGGCCGCAAAAAGTGTTCTCAACTGCCTTGTCGCTGTAACGGATTACCGTATCAAAAGTTTCATATCCGTTATCCCGCAGCCACTCCATTCCTGCTGTATTTGCCGGACTGCTGCGGTATATCGTTACCAAGGCTTTCGGCGGCCGGATATCATGATTTATTCTCCGGATATCCTGCACCTGGTCCCGAATAATATCCAGTCCCTCCAAGGCCCATAAATCAATCTTTGTCGGTACTATCACATCATGGGTGACAAACAGCGCATTTAGAACATTAAGTCCCAAATCTGGCGGGTTATCGATGATGATGAAATCATATGGACGGCCTTCCCCATCCTCAATCCCACCCAGCTGCAGGTAGCCCTTCGCCTGGCCCTTATTCTTATAGGTGGCTGTCAATAATGACATGTTGGCGCTGATTATATCGCAATGCTCTACTCTGGTCTGCTGCGGAACAACCTTCTGTCCACCCATCAACTTTGCTGTGCCGCAATATGTATCTTCCTGGTAGACTCCCAGCGCCCTGCTTAGATTCCCCTGTTTGTCGTTGTCTATCAGGAGCACCCTGGACTTATACCGGGTACTCAGCAAATAGCCCATCTCAAATGCCGTTGTGGTCTTTCCCACTCCCCCTTTGAGATTGATAAGGCTGATAATTCGATTCATTTGTCAATTCTCCTTGCACAATGCGGAGCTGATTGGTATACTGTAAGTGTCTATCATACTTGGCCCTGGTGGAGCTCCTTTCCTCTGGGGCCATTTTTATTTTTCCAGCAGATTCAATTTGTATTGTCCATCCTGATCCATCTGGATCCGTGCCTGCGCTCTTCCATCACGAACCTGCCTGGCTATTTTTCTGTGAGCCTCCTCAATTTTCCGGCAGTCCTCGCACAGTCTCCCTTCCGCCGGGTCTAAGCTGCAGCCGCAGCCCACGCAATGATAATTCCAGGCCATCCCTGCGCCTCCTAACAATACATATGTATAAAATACATGTTGAGAAATACCGACAGCATGAAAAGCAATGATAGTCCTGCTGACAGCCCCTTCCAATATTCCGCGTCATGATAGGCCTGGAAGAACTGCTTCATCCAAAATTTCTTCTCTGTTTCCATGGTTTCCTCCTGCTTGTCCTTATTCCCGCTTTAAGCGGGTTTCTCTTTCGTTTGCTGTTCTTTTAACTGCCTCTCGTGCTGTGCCTGCAAATAAGGCAGGATTTCATCCGCTGTTCTCTGTAATACTTTCTGTACATCTTCTTCTGTCATATCACGGCAATAATCGTCACAGATGTATACCTTTCCACCTTCAATCGTCAGTGTCATAACCACATTTCCCTTTTTCATAGGGCCAATCGGCTGTCTTGAGCGTGACACACGCACCACCTCCTTCGGCATCTTATGTGTGATGGATTGTCCAAGATTCTTGGCGCTTTACGCCAGTTCTTTATTTACCTCTGTTCTTTTGGGCGTGACTTTTTAAAATGCCTTCAAGCGCTTTCTTTGCCCCTACATGCAAAGATGTGTCCGGCAGCTGGTCCAGTTCACGGATTAACTGCACTTGTCCCCGTTTTATCTCCTCTTTCCAGTGCTTCCGGATATCGGATAACTTTTCAAAGTTGCCGAACCAGCGGCCTTTGTCATCACAAACAGAGTAACGGAATCCATTAGTTCCCTTTCTGATTCGTATCGTTGTCATGTCTCATCCTCCACTTGTCTTTACTTTTTCCTTCCCTTATACTGAACACACAGGCCCCCGCCAGGGCTGAGTATTTGAATTAAGGAGTTATATCGAATTATGATTGCTCATTGTATCAATGTTGACTGTCCCCGTAGTTTTATTGTTAAAAAATATTACTACTACATCGTCCATATTAAGGGTAAAGAACTCCCCTTTCCTACTGGATGTGAAACTTGCGTAGACATCAGCCCAATATGTCAAAACTGTACTTCCGCTGTGATTAATGCTCTTGTCCAGTCATGGGAAAATGGCACTTATATCTCTGAGCCACTCAAAACAGGATTAGACACTTTCTCAGGTCCTCTTCAAGAACCAAATCCTTGATTAACTCCTGGATTGCATACCTTACACTTTCGGCAGCTAGATTTTTAAGGTATTCCATGCCTTTTTCATCTAGCTGCACTGATGGAATCTCTGGGACATATCTTCCTGAAAGGATGTCCCGGCATATCTTATTTAACTGGGTTGCTGCGATTTCTTTCTTGGCGGCCTCTTCGTTCCATGGTGCACCTGTCTCTTTACAGTGTTTTTTTGCAAATTCAAGCTCATTATCTAGTGCTTTGGGCGTTATTTCCATAACTGTTCTCCCCTTCTGTTTCTCAAGTATCATTTGAATAATTTTATGCTGCTATTTGTAATCTCTATTTTTCTGGCAATCCCTGGATGCTCTTGCAAATAATTTAAAACCATCAAACATAAACCGTTCAGCTCTCCATGCTGTTCTGTCCATTTGTTATCTGGAATCGTGAAATCCGTGAATTGGCTGGGACCTTGACAGCCTTTCAGCCCTTTCCTCGTTGCAAGGAGTTTCTCTTTTGGCAAAAAGCCATTAACAACAACCCTCTTCCCCGCTTTTGCGGCTTCAATCAGTTGCTCCATGTCCTCTTGCTCCATGTCATTTGGACTCTTTTCCCAAAAAATATATTGCTCCTCTTCATTAAATTTTTCTTTTTCCAACATCACTATCCTCCTTGCTATGCTACTTCTTGCGTTCTTCCACAACTTGCTATATACTGAATGCACAGGTGTTGCAGCACCGAGTACATAATAGGAGAATCGTAAAAATGGCAATTTACAAAACATCCGAACTCTTAAGGCAAATTTGTGAAATCATCAATGATGGCTATGAGTATGTGGATATTGAAGAATATGAAGCCGATGATGAATTTCCCGCCTCTCTACACTTTGATGCACAAGGTGAATTTGAGGCAGTGGATTACGCTGAGGTTGAGTCTTGCGATATTCCTGATGATTACAACTTCAATCGTCATGACGTTTCTTTGAATCTGCAAGACCCCTGTGGCTACATAACCTTTACTCACAGTGAAATATTTGTAATTGAACAAGCAGTTCGAAATGCATTGGCTTATATAAAAGAAGAAAGCACTAAGAACTCGCAGTATTCTAAAGACACTATTGCCGATATGAAGCGCTCCATGATTGACCTTCGGAATTTACAGGCAAAGCTTGCGAAATGTTTGAAACGCTACCGTTTTCAGTAAGCCGGCGTTCAATTTTATAACTGACTTTTTGGTGTGTGCGGCGGTTCATCTTTTGAATCGCCCTTTTTAATTGCTCATAAAGAAATTGCGACTCCCTTTCGTCTGACGATTCTATAACAATTTCTATATGAGTGCTTCTTTTTTCTTTGCTCCTGACTAACTTCTGTCTTTTGTAGGCTTTTGTTATGTATGGCATCTTCTCCTCCTTATGCTGATTGCTTCCCTTCCGGATCTCCGCCCTGGCTCTCCCAGAACTTAACACCCTCCAGAAATATCTTTAGTTCCTTCTGCTTCTCTACTGACAGGTTCTTGATAATCTGGGTAAGCTCATCTGCTTCCTTTCGGTTTTCCGTGCTTACCATGTAACCAACATTATTTACTGACATCTTTTTTCCCTTCCTTCTAGTCTGATATTGTCACTTGTGACTCCTTTATGCCGTCTAAAATGATTTCTAACGCTTTCTCATTTGACAGGCCGTATTCTTTAGAAACCCTCTCAGCTATGTTTTTGCAAAGTCCTGAAGCCATTGCGAACAACGCCAATGTATTACCTCCAGATATTAGCCTAAATCTCCCCTTCCTTAGGATACACAATAAAAAACTCAACATTGATTCCTCCTTGTTTTTATTTCTTTTATTTGATACGATGTAATACAAATACTGAAGAAATGGTGGTGTAATTATGTCAAATGGACTTGATAAACTAGCCGAAGGCATTGGAAAGGCCGTTTCAACCGTACCTGAGCTTTACGAAGATGCTTTTAAGCCTTCTGTTAGCGAAGCCGGCAAAACACTGGCATTAATTCCGCGAACAATCAACGCAGCCTTGCTACCTTTGCGCCAATGGATTGCTCAAAGAGAAACTAATTTTGCAGCAACAGAAAAGATTCTCGCTCAAAAATTAGAGAATACTGACCCCTCTCGTATTGTTACCCCAGAACCTTACGTTGCCGTTCCGGCGCTTCAATCTATTGCATATGCTATGAATAGCGATGAACTTCGAGAACTGTATGCGAATTTACTTGCAAAATCAATGAATATTGATACAAAATCTTTTGTTCACCCTGCCTATATCGAAACAATAAAGCAACTTTCTCCTGATGACGCAAAGTATTTCAAACATATTTATTCTCTTGAAGCACGTCCCATGCTGTCTGTGGCCTTAGACTTCCCTTCCGGAAAATCTAAGACACTTGTGACTCAAATAAATACTTTTAGTAATGGCTACTCGAATAATATTCCTCTTACCATAGATAATCTAAGTCGTTTGGGTCTGATTAACATTCCTAATGGTATATGGTATGGAAATGATTCTCTCTATACCTCTTTGATTGAATTTGCTAAAGCTAATTACCGCTTTGAGTCGTACAAAGAGCAACATCCTGAGGCCGTAGGAATTTTATTTAATAAGTCACGTATTGACATAACTCAGTATGGTAGAAACTTTTATGAGGTTTGCGTGCAAGATTAACATTATCCCCATCCCTTCCCTGCGGGGCCCTTAAGCCCCGCACATTACCCGCTCCACCAGGCCTGCTTCCCTGAGCTTCGCATAAAAATCTTCTTTCCCATCTGTCCTTCCATATCTTCCGCCTTCCATTTCCCGCCAGTTATCTACCTGGGCCAGGTCATAGATGAATCTGATCTTTGCTTCTGGGAAGATTGCTTTTACTGCTTTTCTGATTTCTCTCTTGGTCATGGTTTTGTCCTCCTCTTTACTGTTCTTCGTTATTATAGCTTTATATTATAACGCTATTCGTTATTTGTCAACACATTTCTGATGTTTTTCTTGACTTTTTTAACGCTCACCGTTATTATTGAGATATAAGCAATGGAGGTGAGTAAGTGACTATCAACGAACGAATTAAATATTTCAGAAAAGAATACTTGAATTTAACCCAAACAGCTTTTGCAGAAAAACTCGGCATGAAGCAGACGAGCATAAGTTCTGTTGAGAAAAATGGTGCTACCGTAACTGATCAGACGTTAACATCTATTTGTTCTATTTTTAAAGTTAGTAGAAATTGGATTCTTTATGGAGAAGAACCAATGTTCTCTCCGTCTGACAATTTTAACTTAGGAGATTATGCAAATCAGCACGGAATGTCTGACCTGGAATTGAAGATCTTGAAGATATACTTTGAATTTGAACCAGAAAAACGCCAGGCGGCCCTTTCCTATTTCCTGGATCGCTTAAAAGAGGACGCTGTCTCTGCCGTATTGGCCTCGCCAGCCACTTCTGCGGAAATGGAAAAGCAGTTTCCACCGGTTAATGAAGTGCCTGCAAAAGGCACCCAATCCCATTGAGCGTTTAGATTATGACAACGATTTTTACTCTTCCCACGAAGTTGAGATTGTAGTATATGGTCTTTGTGGCTCTGTAATATACTGCGTAAACTTCGGCCTTATTGTAATATATGTATTTTTTTATCATTCCTGCTCCATCCTTTCCTATAACGGATTGGGTGCAGGTATCATTATATGATAATATATCTAGGACATAGAAAAAACCAAGCACTCAAGGCACTTGGTCGCTTGTTGAATGTGTTCCCACCACTCAACCGGCTTATAATTTTTCTTGGCAGTTAAATTGTATCATATCATTATTATTGAGTAAAGGAGGACCTTATGCCATTACCCAAAGAACAGATTTATACTTCAAAAGATTACTGGAACCTTCCGGAAGGAGAACGGGCTGAACTGATTAACGGGAAATTTTATGC
>CALXXK010000151.1 GCA_944392675.1 uncultured Clostridia bacterium | reverse complement strand
AAATTGTCATTTTTGGACGCGTCCCCAAAATGACAAAAAGCCCCGTCCCCAAATTCCCTATCCTCGTTCCTAATTTCCTATTTTCCTTGATACACTAATATCCTGGTTTTTCTAATAATCTAAACATATTTCTTTTATATTCTTCAACCCCAGGTTGATTAAATGGATTTATTCCTAAAATCATACCTGAAACTGCACAAGATTTTTCAAAGAAATAAATTAATTCTCCTAAATTTTGTTCATTTAATTTTTTCATAGATATCAAAATATTAGGTACATCTCCTGAAACATGTGCTTCTATAGTTCCTTCCATTGCTTTTTTGTTTATATAATCTAAACCTTTTCCTGTTAAATAATTTAATCCATCTAAATTGTCATCATCAGAATTTATTTTTATATCTGTTTTTGGTTTCTCTATTGAAATAACTGTTTCAAATAAATTTCTTCTTCCATCTTGTATGTATTGCCCCATTGAATGCAAATCCGTTGTAAAGTCTACTCCTGCTGGGAATATTCCTTTTTGCTCTTTACCTTCACTTTCTCCATATAATTGTTTCCACCATTCTGTAAAATAATGCATTTTGGGTTCATAATTTACTAATATTTCTGTATTTTTATATAATTTATATAAAATATTTCTAACTACAGCATATTGATAGCATTCATTATATTTTAAACTTGGATCATTATATCTTTCTTGTGCTATTCTTGCTCCTTCCATAAGCTTGTCTATATCTATTCCAGCTACTGCTATAGGTAATAATCCAACAGCTGTTAATACTGAATACCTTCCACCTATATTATCTGGAACTACAAATTTCTCATAACCTTCTTTATCAGCTAATGTCTTTAATGCTCCTTTTTCTTTATCTGTTGTTGCATATATTCTACTTCTAGCTTCATCTATTCCGTATTTATTTTCTAGTATTTCCCTAAATATCCTAAATGCAATTGCTGGCTCTGTAGTTGTTCCTGACTTTGATATTACATTTACTGAAAAATCTTTGTCTCCTATATATTCTATCAATTCATTTATATAATTAGGGCTTAAATTGTTTCCTACATATAGAATTTGAGGTGTTTTTCTTTGTTTATCTGGTAACATATTATAAAAAGAACTTGTCAATGCTTCAATTACTGCTCTTGCTCCTAAATATGAACCACCTATTCCTATAACTACTAATATATCTGATTCTTTTTCTATCTTTTTTGCTGCTTTTTTTATTCTT
Organism: uncultured Clostridia bacterium; assembly: GCA_944392675.1. Classification (GTDB taxonomy): domain Bacteria; phylum Bacillota; class Clostridia; order TANB77; family CAG-508; genus CAG-269. The sequence goes on along the minus strand of CALXXK010000151.1, from coordinate 28,288 downwards.
GCAAATTCTCTTTTATTATAATTAGTTGGTAGTTCTAACCATCCTACAAAATCATCTTTTTTATTTGCTCTTTTATGTAAGTCTTTGTGAATGTTTTCAACTATCTCAGAATATTCTAATATATTCTTTTTTGATATTGATGTATTTTTTAAGTTTAGTTTTATATCTGCCATACTATCTACCTCTTTTCATTTGATTTTTTACATTTGTAATTATATCTATATATGGGGAAAAATTCAAGTAATTTAATTTAATTTTTCTTAAATTCAAAATTACAACAAATCTAGAAAATTATATATATTATATTTTAAGCGAGTTTCGTGGGGACCGACACAATACATATTCTTATAAAATCAGCGACAGTCCCGTGGGAGATGATTTTATTAGAATATGTAAAGTGTTGGGATAGCGAAAAATATAATATATATAATTCTCTAGATTTGTTGTAATCGTGAAAACTAATACATTTATTTAATGACTTCATTCATAACTTTAGCTAAATATTTCATGCTTGTTAAACATTGTTCTAAAGTATTTCCTGTAGCTCCAACCTCTATTATACTCGCATATTTTCCAGTATGCTGATTATATCTTGAAGTTGTAAGCATTATAGGTTTAAATAATCCTGGATACATTTCTTCTGCTTTTTCTTGTATTTTTATTGCAAACTTTAAATTTTGGTTCCAATTAGGATGCCATAAACCACCATTATTTGTTCCTATTACAAACATTAATTGAGCCGCTACATCTACATCACCAATTTTTACTATCGGTGCGTAATCACTTCTACTTCCTATAGCATCTCTATGTATATCAATAATTATATCTGATGGTGTTGTTTGTAATATATTTTCAACTGTTTTCAATGATTTTGTATATGAACCATTATATGCTGGATAATCATGATAATCTGTACTATGTACCACATTATAATTATATTGTTTTAAATAATTTTCTAGTTCTGTTCCAACTCTTGTTACTGTAAAATTCAAATCTGTTGTTCTAAAATTACCCGTTTGTGTATAAGGATATGCTTCACTTGGAGTATAACTTTCACAACTATGTGTATGAAATAATATTATATTTTTATTTTCTATAGTTATATCTGGTGTCATCATTTCTTGGGTTAATTGATAATCTGTTTGATTTTTTATTTTAACATTTCCATATTGTGTATTAAATGATTCTGCTATGGGATTATTTGTTATTACTTGAGTTGTAACTCCTGTTTGAATTTCTTTGACATCATTTGTTGATGTATTTTCAATATTATCTTGTATATTTTGTTCTTCTGTTTTTTCTTCTGTTACTTGTATATTATTATTACTTTCTTGTGTTTCTAATGATTTTATTGAACTTATTTGTGTACTAAGTATACTTTCAAATTGATTGTTAGCTTCTTTTGCTTCTTCATTATTATCTTTTTTATTTATACTTTCCATAATTGGTATTGATTGTTCTAAACATCCTAAAAAAGTGTTGTTTGTTAAGCCCTTCACTCCTTTTTCTATATTTTTTACTATTGCATTTTCTGGTTTTGGATTACTTTTCTCTTTATTTATTGTACTTGTTACAAATATTATTATTAATATTAATATAAAAATACCTAATACATATTTTACAATGTCCTTCATTTTCAATACAGTAACATTAAACATATATATTTCTCCTTGTTTCTTTGGTCTACTATATATGTATATTCATTTGTTATTTTATTATGATTAATATTAGGCACATTCATAGAGAAATATTCTAAAAAATCCTCTTTTTCATTAGGCCAAAATAATAGCACAGATACTTCTGTGCTATACTATTATACTTTTTTCCAAAACCATTCTAAACTGTTATCATAACTTTTTTTGCCTTTTACCTTAGCTTCTACATCGTCTATCCATAAATATCCAAAGAAACTTATTAATACAAAAACAAAATCTATTGCTAAGCATCTTGTAATTGTTGAAATCATATATCTATATTCTTCTGATAATGTTGTAAGCTGTGCTACATGTATAATTAAAAGCACTAAATAACCAAATAAGGCTATACCAGCTACTGCACTCCTACTAATTTCTTTTGCTAAGAAAATTAACAAAACTGTTACAGCTAACATTAATAATAATGTTAATGGATTTGATATATCAAATAAAAACATCTCTTTCCCCCCGTTTTCTTTTGTTATTTATGCTTTTATAATAACATTATTTATTGAATATTTCAATTATATTGTATTACTTTTGTGTTACATTTTTATTTCGTTTTTATTACAGGTATTTCATATAATACTATTTCAAGTTTTTTTCAATTAAATCTGCTATTTCTTTGGCTTTTTTAGTAATATATTCTTGTTCTTCTCCTTCTATCATAACCCTTACTAGTGGCTCTGTTCCTGAAGGTCTGATTAAAACTCTACCATTTCCTGCAAATTCTTTTTCTAATTTTTCTATAGCTTGTTTAATTTCTTCATTTTTGTCATAATCATATTTCTTGTCTGCATTGACTTTGGCATTTATTAATACTTGAGGATACAATTTTACAATTTCATTCAATTCTGATGCTTTTTTATCTTCTTCTAAGATAGCTTGAATTAGCATTAATGAAGTTAATATTCCATCACCTGTTGGATTATAATCTAACAATATAATATGTCCTGATTGTTCTCCTCCTAAATTAAATCCGTCTTTTAGCATTTCTTCTAATACATATCTGTCTCCTACCTTTGTTTGAAGTAATTCTAATCCATTATCTCTAGCATATTTATTTAATCCTAAATTACTCATTACTGTTGCAACTATTGTATCTTTATTTAACTTTCCTTTTTTTCTTAGATTTGCTGATATTATTGCTAGTAGTTTGTCACCATCTATTTCATTTCCTTTTTCATCTATTGCTAGACATCTGTCTCCATCACCATCATATGCAATTCCTAAATTTAGTTTATTTTCCAATAGAAATTTTTTTAGACCATCAAGATGTGTTGAACCACAATTTTCGTTTATATTTATTCCATCTGGTTTATTATTTATAATTTTGTAATTTATTCCTAAAGCTTTAAATACTTTTTCTGCTACACTATATGTTGCACCATTTGCTGTATCAATTCCAACTACAAAATCCTTTTTATTATATTTTTCTATGTTATCATCAAAATTTTTTCTAAAGAAATATACATATTCATCAATTAAGTCTAATCTATATTCAGAGACTCCTATTTTATCATTTACTGCTGTTAATTCATCTAACTTGCCAGACTCCATTACTTCTTCAATTTCTTCTTCTAGACTATCAGGAATTTTTGTTCCTTTATTACTAAAATATTTTATTCCATTAAATTCATATGTATTATGTGAGGCTGAAATAACTACTCCTGCATCAGCATTTAATTTTCTTGTTAAATATGCAACTGCTGGCGTTGGTATAACTCCTAGTAATTTAACATTTGCTCCATAACTTAAAAATCCTGCCACCATTGCACTTTCAATTAAAGTTCCAGAAATACGTGTATCTCTTCCTATTAAAATTGTTGGCGTATGATCTGTATGTTTTGATAATACATATGCTCCTGCCTTTGCAACTTTATAAACTAACTCTGGTGATAATTCTGTATTTGCAATTCTTCTAATACCATCTGTTCCAAAATATTTTCTCATTACCTAAAAACTTCCTTTCATTTTATAAATCTTTCATACTTTCTCTTACCTTTTCTAACTCATCTATTAAACTTGTATATTGATTATAATTTTCTTGTGTGTTAAAAGTAACTGTATTATTTTCTATTCTCCAATCATTTCTTGTATTACTTAAAAAATCTGCAATTTTATCTAAAATATCTAATTCTTCAAGCAATTTCTGTTTTTGGTTTTCAACTTTTGACTTTTGTTCTTCTAATGTAACATTATTTTGAAAATATGATTTATATAATTCTTTATAATAATCTGGTATATCTTTATCTTCGATTTTTCCCCATGTTTTTTCTATATCAAAAAATTCTTCATATTTTTGATAGTCTGTTTGTATTCTCTCTCTTTGAGTTGCAATTTTTTGCTTTGATAAACTAAAATTCTCGTCATTTTGTTGTATATCTTCTATTGTCAAAACATCTTCTAATCCTTTACCTTCTAAAAGCATACTACACTCATTAGCAATTTCTTGCCACTCTTTCATATGTTCTTTTATAGTACTTTCTACAACAGCATAATCTCCAGTTGTCTTTATTTTTAATGATTCATCATCTATCGTTGTTTCTGTTTCTATTAATTTATTTATATGCTCTACTTCTGCATCTAGAATTGCAACTTGCTCTTCATCTTCTTTTTGCTGTTTTTTTACATCATTCATAAAAACAATAAAACCAACCATAAAAGTTATAACTATAATTGCTAATAAAATTCCAATTACAATTAATATCTTTTTTATTTTTTTATTTTTCATATAAAATCAACTCTCTTTTATGATTTATATTAGAATAATATACATTTTACCTTTTGGGGACATATCCACAAATTTCTATTTTTTTAATTTCATTATAATTTTTTCTTTAAAAGTTAATTCTACACTATGTGGATCTCTAATATCTATCCTTTTGTTTCCTAATGCTAATTTAGGATTTTCTGTTGTCAATTCTTGTAACTTTTCTTCTCCAATTATACTATTAATTTCTGACAAACATTCTGGTATTTTCGGATATATTGTATTTTGTCTATGCACATCTGAGCCTAAAAAATGTATTAAATTATTTTCTAATAATTTCTTTACGATTATTTGTGCCTTTTCTCCATATTGACCTATTATGCTTCCATAATTTGCTTGCATAAGTACACCTTTTTGAACTAAATCATATACTAAATCAGGTTCTTTTTGTATATAACTATATCTTTCTGGATGTGCCAATATTGGAACTAACTTATATTGTATCATTTGGTAAACAATATCATATAAGTTCATTGGTTCTTCATGTAATGGCATCTCAAATAGTACATAACTTGTATCATTTATTGTTGATGCTTTTCCTTCTTCTAATAATTTAATTAAATTATCTGAAATGTATATTTCGTTTCCTAAATATAATCTTATATCTATATTTTTAGCTTGTAAATTTTCATAAATTGCATTTATCCATACTTCTCTTTCTGGTTTATCTGTTTCGTAATAATTTTCCATATAATGTGATGTTGATATTATTCCTTCAAAACCTACATTTTTTGCTTCTTTTATTAAATTAAATGTTTCATCTATACTTCTTGCTCCATCATCTATGTTTGGTAGTATATGTGTATGAAAATCTATCATTGTCTTCTCCTTTAATATATTATAAATGTTATAATAAATCATGCCTTACCTTAAATAAGGACATGATTTAATCCTTTATATATTTATTCTAAATTTTTCTTTTCTTTATCTATATAATCATTAATTTGTTGTAATATTTCGTTTGTTCTTTCTAATGAAACTGTTCCTTGGTTTTGTATTTTTATATTATTTTCCAAGACATCATTTGGTTGTACATTTTTATTGTTTATTTGCCCTTCAGACATTGGGTTATTTATCAAATTTTGATTATTTTGATTATTTTTATTTTCTAAATTTGGTTGTATTTTTTCAACGTTATTATTTTGTATTGGATTTAATGGAATAGTTCCATTATTTTGTTGTTGAATTTCTTTATTTTCTATTCTATCATTAGAATTTTTTACCTCATTTGCTCTATTTACTGTTCTTAAATTTTTAGCTGGTCTATTTTTAAAATTAGAATTTTTCCCCTTTTGAGCATAATTAATAGTTTTTCCAGCTTTTTTTAAATTATTATTCTTTTTTGTACCTACTGTAGTTGAACCATAATAATAAGATTGCTCATATTTCTTAACTGAAATAGGAACTTTATTTAATACAACTCCTGCTAAATTTCCACCTACATTTTTTATATTAGCTATTACTCTTTTTAAATTTTCCTTTTTAGTTTGTTTACTTGCAGTAACAATTATAGTTGAATCTACTATTCTTGAAATAACTACTGAATCTGTTACTAATTCACAAGGTGTTCCATCTATTATAACTATATCACTTATTTTCTTTAATTCTTCTAATAAATTAACCATTTGCATTGATGTCAATAATTCTGATGGATTTGGTGGCACATTTCCTGCAGTCATTAAATATAAATTTTCTACTTCTGTTTCTTGTATATAGTCAATATAATCTATATTTTCATCTCCACTTATATCTGACAAATAATTTGAAAGTCCTGGAATTGGTGATACTCCAAAAATTGTATATTGTCTTCCTTTTCTCATATCGGCATCAATTAAAATAACATTTTTTCCTGCTTGTGCAAATGTTACTGCTAAATTTGATGCTACCCAACTTTTACCTTCTCCTGGCAATGTTGATGTAACTAATAAAGTTTTTAATTTTCCTTTTGCATTCATAAATTGTATATTTGTTCTTAATGTTCTAAAAACTTCTGACACTGGAGATTTTGGATCTTTTTGTGCTATTAATTCTTTTCTCATTTATCTTCTTCCTCCTCTTCTTTTGTCGATAGCTCCCTCTAAGTCACATAATGGAATTCCTGCTAACACTGGAACCTTAAAATACTTTTCAATTTCTTCAGCTGTCTTTATTGTTGTATCTAACATGTTAGCTATTAATACATAAACTACTGCAACTACTATACCTATAAATGCAAATATAATAATATCTTTTGTATGATTTATATTTGATGGATTTGACTCAACTTCTGCTTCGTCTACTATATGAACATTGTTTATATTATAAAATTCTGCAACTTTTTGAGTAAATACTTTTGCCGTTTCATTTGCAATTTTTGCTGCATATTCTGGATTTTCTGTTGTAACGGCTATTTCTATTAATTCTGTATCCTTTACAGCTGTTACTGATATATTGTTTCTTAAAGTATCTTCACTTATATCTATTCCTAAGTTTGATATAACTTGTCCTAATACATTTTTACTTCTTTTTACTAGCTCACTGTATGTTGATACTAAATTTGAATTTATTGTTATATCTGTTGCTGTTATGGAATTTGTTGATAATGTTTGTCCTTCTTGCTTTTCTGATCCTGCTAATAATAATGTTGTTGATGATGTGTACATTGGTGTTGTAAATCCTACTGTGTAAATTACTCCTAATACTATAAATATTAGTATTATTAAAATTATTTGCACTTTTTTGTGCCAGAACAGATTAAATAGTTCTTTTAAATCTAATTCTTCCATGAATTTCCTCCTTTATTTTTCTCTTTTGAATTTACTTTTATAGTATATCGTTTTGTATCGTTTTTTGCAAGATGTTAATTAAAGTTTTATATTTTATTTTAAAATTCTAATTTAACGTTAAATGAATTTAATATGATATCATTATATTTATTATTATCAAATTTTAGTCTACCTGCTAAAATACAAGGATTTATCCCTATTTTTTCAGAAAAATTTATTATGTCTTTTCTTTCAATATTGCTAGTATTTATACTTTTTAGAAAATTTTTATATTCTTTTTCATTTATCAATGAATCTCTCGCAAATTTATCAGCTTTATATTCTTCAGTTTCTCTTAATATTTGTGCATCTATATCATTTTCTATAGTATATCCATCCATATCTATAAAACACATTTTTTCATTTTATCTACCAATAGAATAATATTCTACATTTGCTTTTCTCATTTGCTCTAAATTATATATATTTCTACCATCATATACTAATGGAGTTTTCATTAATTCTTTATATTTATTTGGTTTTATTTTCTTAATTTGTTCCCATTCTGTAAATATAAAACATACGTTAGCATTTTCTAGTGCTTCTTCTGGTGTTTTTACATATTTGATTTGCGTTGGATATTTCTTTTTGTAATTTTCTTCTCCTACAGGGTCATATGCATAAATATTTGCTCCTTGCTCTAATAATAATTTTATATTATCTAATGATGGTGCTTCTCTTAAATCATCTGTGCCTGGTTTAAAAGTTAATCCTAGAACTGCTACTTTCAATCCGTTAAATGTAATTAATCTATCACATGCCTTTTTATATAATTTTGTTTTTTGTTCTGCATTTACGTCAACAGCAGCTTCTATCGTCCTTAATTTGTATCCATTTTGTTTTGCTAAATATTTAAGAGCCTTTGTATCTTTAGGAAAACATGATCCTCCATATCCAATTCCTGCATTTAAAAAGTTAGCTCCTATTCTAGGATCATAGCTCATTCCCTTTGCAACATCTTCAATATTTGCGCCTACTAGTTCACATAAATTTGCTATATCATTCATATAAGATATTTTTAGAGCCAAAAAATCATTTGATGCGTATTTTATCATTTCTGCACTTTTTCTATTCACTGATACTATTGGCAAATCAAATGGTTCATATATTTCCATTAATATTTTTTCTGCCTCTTTGCTTTCTGTTCCTATTACTATTCTTTTTGCTTCTAGTGTATCCCTTACTGCTGTCCCTTGTGCTAAGAATTCTGGATTACTTGCCACCTCTACTTTTACATCATTTACTAAAAAATCTTTTATAAATTGCTCTACTTTGTCGTTTGTTCCAATTGGTACTGTTGATTTTACTACTACTAGACAATCTTTTTCTATACTTTCTGCTATTTGTCTAGATACTGTCGCTATATAACTTAAGTTAGCTGAACCATCTGGTTGTTCTGGAGTTCCTACTCCTATAAATATTGCGTCTACATCTTTATATGCTGATTTATAATCTGTCGTATAGTCTAACCTTCCTTCTTTGTAATTTTTTTGCATTAGTTCTTCTAAGTCTTGTTCATATATTGGTGATATTCCTTTTTTCATTGTTTTTACTTTTTCTTCGTCTACATCGACACACATTACTTGGTGTCCTTTTTCTGCAAAACACACTCCTGCAACTAACCCTACATATCCTGTTCCCGCTACTGCTATTTTGTATTGTTTCATTGTACGTCCCTCTTTCTATTTTTAATTGTTATAAAATTCAATTACTTTATTTTCTGATTTTATATACATTTTCATTTGTCTTACTTTGTTATAAATTTTTGATATTATTTTTACTAAATTTTTGATAATCAATTTTTCAACAACCAAGTCTATTAGCATTGATATTAAAAAAACTCCTATTACTCCGCCAATGGCATTTAGTATTAAAAATGGTGAATTTATAAATTTGCTTCCCTGTACTATTTGTTTCCATATAATATCCCTTAAGAATACATTTTCATGTATTAAATAAATTCCAAATGTTGTTGATGCAATTCTATTAATGCCCTTACTATTTTTTACATTTAAATTTTTAAATATTGTAAATATTAATATCGTTAATACTAGAACCAATGGACTATTAGTATTATTAAAATAATATACTATGTTTGATATTGCTGGTATTTTATTTGATATTACTTCTAAGGCTATCATTATAATATTCATTAATACTATAATTGATATTAATGTTATTATTCTATATTTATCGTTTTTAATAAAATCAAAGTTATATTTCTTTATATATGCACCTATAAAATATATTACTATTAACCATATAAATTCGTTAAAGAATGTTTTTGTTTTTGGGATAAACGCTAAAATTCCCCATATAAATATCATTATTGCTAATAATATTTTGTAATCTTTTTTAGATATATTTTCTATAATTTTTCTAAAAAATGGTGTAAAAATATAAATTAACACATAGCAACTTGCAAACCAGTATAAACCAAATATTGTTGGAAAAATTGATTTTACTATATTAATTAAACTCATTTTTTCACTATGTGTAATAATTCCTATGGCTAAACCTATAATTGAATATGTAAATATTTGTAATAATAATTTTACTAATTTTTCAAGTTTAAATTTTGATTTATCATAAAAGTATCCTGATATTATTATAAAAAGACATACTCCTAATTTTCCAAACATTTGCTAAAAGTTAATAATAACTTTATTTACAGTTATTGTATTTTCAAACTCAAATCCACTATATATTGCATAATGATGCATTATTATCATTATAATTGAAATTATTCTTAATATTTCTAAGTTAGAACTTCTATTATGCTTTTTAAATACAGTTCGTAAAGAGTAGTTCTTTACTGTTGCAAGGTTTTCGCTATCCATTTATCTTCTCCTATTCTATTTTATTTTCCTTATACCAAGCGACAAACTTTCTTATTCCTTCTTCAAATATTGTTTTTGGTTCATATCCTATTAATTTTTTTGCTTTTGAAACATCTGCATATGTTCTATCTACATCTCCTGGTTGCATTGGTAATTCTTTTATTTTTGGCTCTATTCCTAGTGTTTTTCCAATTATTTCTATCATTTCTTTTAAAGATGTAGGAGAAGAATTTCCTATGTTTAATATTTCGTAAACATTTTTATTATTTAATGTATATTCACAAGATTTTATTATTCCATCTACTATGTCATCTACATATGTATAATCTCTAGAGGTTGTTCCATCTCCAAACATTGGTATTTCTTTTCCTTCTAACATTAATCTTGTAAATTTATTGATTGCTAAATCTGGTCTTTGTTTTGGACCATATACTGTAAAAAATCTAAGCATTATAATATTCATATCATATAATTTATGATATACATGTGCCATTACTTCATTTGCCTTTTTAGTTGCTGCATATGGACTAATTGCATAATCTACTACCATATCTTCTCTAAATGGTACTTCCTTACAATTTCCATATACACTACTAGAAGATGCTAATACTCCATTTTTTACATTATGTAATTTCATTTCTTCTAATATATTTTGTAATCCTAAACAATTTACTTCTTGATATAAACAAGGATTTTCAATAGATGGTCTTACTCCTGCCATTGCTGCTAAATTCATTACTACATCTATTTTGTTCTCATCAAATATTTTCTTTACTGCTTCTCTATCTCTTATATCTGCTCTATATAATTTAAAGTTTGGATTTTTTACTAATTCTTTTACATTGTTTTCTTTTATTTTAGGATCATAAAAGTCACAGAAATTATCTATTGCTACAACTTTGTTTCCTAATTCTAATAATTTTTCACTCAATGTAGAGCCTATAAAACCTGCTCCACCTGTAATAAGGTATGTTGACATTTAAGCTACCTCTTTCCCTTTTAATATTCGTTTTATCATATCTAATAAATCCTTTAAATCTTTTCTATATATTATGCTATTTACTGTACCCACTCCTAAAAGTGAAATCACTCCAACTATTACTGCTAAAGCTATCCAACTCACATATGAATTGACTTCTATAAATCTACCTATTAAAAATCCAATAGGAACTAATACTATCATTTCTACTATTAAAATAACAACTCTCTTTACATTCTCTATTTGATTTCTTTTTAATATATTTTTAGAAGTATGATACATAAATTCGATTGTTCTTATCGTCATAGCAACTAATGTTCCGATTGCTACACCTATCATTCCAAACTTAAATACTAACACTATTGATATAATTAAATTTGAAAATACTTCTATCCAAGCACCTTTTTGAGTTTCTTTAAAATGACCTGCTGCTAATGTTACTGAACTATATGGAAGTCTTATTGACCACATAAGTTCTGCCACTGTAATTAAGATTGCAAATATTGGTCTGCAATAATTAGCATCTGTTATTCCAGAAGTATACACTTTTATAAATGGTAATATCATAACAATTGTTATAATATAAACAATTGTTATTAAAGTAAAATAAAACAACTCATATGTTCTGAAACTCCTATTTAGATTATTTATTTCTTTTTTTACTATCATATCCCCAAAAGAAGCATCAACTCCTCCTGTTAAAGCCTGTACCATATTTTTTACACCACTTATTACATATAAATAAACAGAATATACCGATACTTCCGCTGTAGTTGTAAAAATTGTTAATATAGCAATATCTGTATTATTGTGAACAACACTAGCTATATGTTGAGCTAGTCCATCCCACTTTTGTTTTAATTCATATTTTTCTTTTATTTCTTTAAAGTCAATATTATATTTTTTCTTTACATATATATTTTGTATAATAGGTCTTAACACAAATACAAAAGCACTTCCTAATTTTACAACTTGAATATTGGCCCCAAATTTTATTAATAACACTACCAAAATAGCATTAAGAATTGTTGTTAATATTTGTATTGTAGATGTTATATATGTTTTTTGCTCTGCTTGTAAATATAATCTATAAACCATTCCAAAAAAATATTCAGCAAACGTACTTATAGCAATAATAATTATTAATGATATAGTATAACCTGTTTCAAACTCTGTTGAAACAATTAATGGGTAAACAAAACATAATACAATTAAATATATAATAAAAATTCCTGATATTACTCTAAAAAATCTTTGACTCGCTTTTAAGATTTTTTCTATCTGTGTTTTGTCTTTCTTTGCAATTGGTTTATATAAAGCTGATTTAATAACTGGTCCAATACCAGCTTCTAAAAGTGTTATATACCCTAAAAACTGTGTAATTGATGATACTAATCCATTAACACTTGATCCAAAACTTCCGATTATTGCTCTAGGTACTATTAATCCACAAATTACTGTAACAACCTGTTGTAATAGTGAAGTTATTATGTTTTTTACTGCTTTTTTACTTCTCATTTTTCCTCTCTTTTCTTTTTTGGTAGTTCTAACATATCACCTAATATTCTATCATATTTTTCAGGTGTAAATTCCTCAAATCCTGATCCAGGGAAAAATGTCAACTCTCCAAAATACACTTTTCCATTAATCTCATAAAAATCTACCCTTACAAATGGAATTCCATTTGATAATTTCTCAGCTAGTTGTATCATTAATTCATAGTTTTTTGGTTTTTGTATATTTTCTTTTGAATTTGGATAATGTCTTTGAAACGGCATTTTATTCCATTCTAAATCGTAAAAATCTACTTTCAAACCATCTTCTCCATATCTATCTGAGCACACAAAAGAACATTTTACTTTGCCATTAAAACTCATAAATTTATAGTCTTTTAGTTCTTCTTGTGCTTTATCTTCCATATATTTTTCTACAATTATTCTAGGTTTAACGTTCTTGTATGGCCATTCTCTACCTACATTATAGTAGTTTCTTTTTAAACATCTTTCTATTTTTTCCCTTACTACTTTAAAATCTAATTTAGTTTTATCTTTGCAAATTATATTTCCACCTGAATCATGTGTACACTTCATAACAAATTCATTTGGTAATTTATCAAAATCAATTTCATCAAAATTATTATACACTCCTAATGTTGGTATTATATATTCTTCACCTATTAAGTTAGAAATATATTTCTTAGCTTCATATTTGTCTACCATTTTTGTATAATCAGGATTTCTATCATATAGCTTTAACCATTGTAATTTTTCGTTGAAAGTATTAGGATTTTTTAAATCCAATTTTTTCCCTATTCTATTTTTATATAGTATTTTTAATAATCGTTTATCTGATATTTTTAATATATTTTTCTCAGCCAATATTATTATTATATCTCTTGGATTTTTTATAAAATTAATTATATTCATACCATCCTCCATATATGAAACCAAATCATTATCCACTTATTTATAAAATAAATTGAGTATATTTTCCTCCACAAATTTAAATGTTTTGTATATTAAGTATTCTAAGTTGTTAAAATTCAGTAATTCCGCATTTTCTTTCAAAATTTTTATTATATGCTTTCTTAATTTCTTCGTTGAAATTATAATCTGAAAAATCCTATTATAGAAGACCTTTTTATACAATTTTGTGTTATATTGTTTTTCTATTATTGAATTTGCTAATTCAATTATTTCTTTGCAGTTTGACATATTTATTTCATTACTTCCAGATAAAATCAGCAATAAATTTTTAACATCTTTTTCATTTTCATACTTTATTTTTTTTATATTTGCATTAATTATTTCATATCTAAGTTTTTTCTGGATTTCAGTTTTCTTTTGTGATATTTGATTTTTATGTGCTCGATGCAATAATCCTATTTTAGGTATAATAGCAAAATTATGGTCATCTACTATCCTTGCCCATAATTCAAAATCTTGTGAGCATTGAAAATCCTCATTATATCTAATATTATTTTCATCTAAAAAGCTTTTTCGTAACATTACAGTAGGATGAATCATACAATTCATATAAAGTAACTGTATTTCTACCTCCTGCGGCCTTATATTGTATGTACTTTTTATTCTTTTGGTCTCTCCTATACATTTAGCATCCATTCCACATACCATTATATTTTTATTCTTCTCCATATACTGAACTTGCATCTTTATTCTGTTTTTTAAGCTTATATCATCGCTATCCATACGTGCTATATACTTTCCTTTAGCTATATCTATTGCTTTGTTTAATGATTTGGCAATACCTTCATTTTTGGTATGTCTAATAATTTTAATTCGATTATCTTTATAATTTTCTATTATTTTTTCGTCTTCAATACATCCATCACATATTATGATAAATTCTATATTAGAATAACTCTGATTTAAAATACTTTCTATTGATTTTTTCAAATATTCTTCTGGTGTATTATAAGTTGGCATTATCACCGATACTAAAATATCATTTTTCAATACATTCACTTCTTTCCTTTTTCTTTTCTCCATTCATAATCAATCTATATAATAAGTATGTAGGTAATATATACCACACTAGCTCTCTTGGTAACGTTACCATTACGTTTCTTACTGTCCATAAAAAAGGATTTAAAAAATATGCTATTAATACAATTGAAATTAAGTTTTTTCTATATTCTATTTTTATATTGATCTTTTCTAATATAATACCAATTATAAAAAAGAATATTACTGAAAACCAACCGAAGTTTGCATATGCTTCTTGTATATATGACCCTCCAAAAGGTGCTCCAGAATGTTCTGACATTTCGGCTGCTATATTCATTTCATTTGCAAAATTAGTTGCGCTATTAGATGTATTTATATAAACTACTGATAGTATACCCAACAGATAGTTCTTTCCATACTTGTAGTCTACTTCAGCAGGAATTACTTTTATAGCATAGGCTGTCGGATAAATGGCTCCTCCCATTTCATAAATTGATTCTAAAATTGGATTATTATCACTGACACTGTTCTTAACTATTTCTCCTATATTATTAATCCAATCTTTAATTCCATAACTAACTCTTACCTCCCTAATCACATTTATCAAGATAGATAATGGTAATATTAATATGCAACAAATTATTAATATTTTTGGTGCTATTTTCTTTACCGCCGTGTGGTATAACCATATCGTTACAACAACTGCAATTAATGGAATTCCTCTATTACCAAATAGAATTTGAACACCATAAAAAATAATAGTAAAGAAAAATATAAATTTACACATATTTTTTTTGTCCTTATATCCAACCAAAAGTAAATATAAGCCCATTTGAAAAAATGGTACTAATTTATCAAATATTGAACTAAAACCATATGTTGCATTTTGAGATAATCCTGAATATCCATATACTATTGCTGCTCTTAAATTTAATATAAAATCATAAATTGCTGGTAAAAAAGATATTATTATTAATACATATCCTGTTTTTCGTAATACTGCCTTTTCAAGTTTTTCAGCATTATTTTTACTATTTTTATCATTATTGCTTTCTTTCTTCGATATTAACTTTTCTGCTATAACTCCCAATTGTAAAAAAAGTTGTGAATACATTATAAGAAAACACGCTAAAATTTCATTTTCTTCTGTTACTAATATGCTAAGATCAAACATATCGTTTGGTTTAAAATTCAATATCTGTTCACATATCAACAAGCCATATAAGAATATTAATGAAAATATTTGAAATATTGTATATGGTGATGTTAACTTTTTTTCTATTGTTATCGTAGAAATTATACAAAATAAATTCACCATAACTCCTATATATGTAGATACTTTCAAATTAATTATATTGTTACTCCCTAATTGCCAATGTATTAGTACAATTGCCAGAAGTATTAGTAATGTTAATATGATATTTACTAATATTTTTTTATTTTTCATTTTTCTCTTTCTCCTAAATAAATTTTCGTTAGTATTTCTGTAGTTTTATCTATTGAAAATCCATTTTTCTCTAGGATTTTTGTTCTAGATTTTATATTCACTTTTTCATTTGCTTTTCTTATAATTTCATTTATCCACTTTTGAATACTTTCATTTAAACTGATAAATTCTATAGAGCCTTTATCTATGTCTACTTCTTTTGATATTCCATCTGATACAATACAATTTTTTCCAGAAGCTAAAGCCTCTATTAATACCATTGGAAAGCCTTCATATATAGACGGCATAACAAACACATCCATTATTGCCATCATTGTATTTATATCATTTCTCTTACCAGTTAGAATAAACTTATTTTCTAAATGACTTTCTTTAATTTCATTTTCTATATATTCTTTAAGTTCTCCATCTCCAATTAATAAAATCACATAATCTTCTTCATTAAAAGACTTTGCAAGTTTTATAAAAAATTTATGATTTTTGACTTTAGTGAATCTTCCAACATGCCCTATAACTAGTTGATTTTCCTTTATTCCTAATTGTTTCTTAGCCTCTAACATTCTTTCCTTATTTATACTAGAAAACTTTTTTATATCTATTCCATTTTTTAATATGATTACTTGTTTTTTTGCTTTCTTGCTATTTCCAAATAGAAATTCTCTAGCTGCTTCTCCACATGCAATTTTTACTGTTGAAAAAATATTTATTAATCTTCTACACCCAAAATTATATATTCTTCTTTTTATGTTTTCTTCTTCTTCTGATGCACTATGAGAATGTACTATTCTTACTGGAATTTTAGCAATATATGCTGCTAGGCAAACAATTCCAGAATGAAACATTGTAGGAATATGAATTGCTTGATATGGCCCATAATCTTTACAAATTCTTATTATGTCCTTTATATGCTGAATGTAACCAACTTTAGATGGTGCTGCTATTTTATAAATTTTTCCTCCTAGTTGCTTAATTTCCTCTTCATAATCCCCTTTTTCTTTACTCATACACAAAAAATCGAATTGTATTTTAGACCTATCTATATTTCTATAGACATTCATTATCATTGTTTCTGCCCCACCAATATTCATAATTCCAAAAATATGTAAAACTCTAATCACTCTTTTTCTCCTTAAAATTTTGTATCATAAATAGATCATAAAATTCTTTTCTTATTTTTTCTAATTTTATTTCTTCATACTGTTGTGATATGTTAAAATTACAATTTGCTTGATTTTTCATTTCTTCTTGATGCAATAAAACTATCTTTTCGGATAATTGTTTCCAATTATTTTTTCTAAAAATATATTTATCATCCAGTAATTCAGGAATTCCACCAGCATTACTACCAATTGCTGGACAGGCTCTACTCATTGCTTCAATTAAAGCTCTTGGCATTCCTTCCGTTCTACTTGGTTGAATATATATATCAACTTCTTTGTCTAACCATTCTGTTATCTGATTATGTGGTACAGGTTCAAATATCTCTACATATTTTTCCATTTTATATTTATTTATATTATATTCAATCCAAGATTTATTTCCTGCTCCAATAATCTTATAATAATACTTTTTATTACCTTTTTTGTTTAGTTCACTTATTGCCTTTATTACTGTATCATAGCCCTTGTATTTCATATTTAGAGTTCCTATTGTTCCTAAGCTAATTATATTTTTATCCATATCATTTATCTTTTTTATTCTCTTTTCTATCACGCTTTTTTCTATTACTATTTCTACATCAGAACATCCAATTTGCATTCCTTTAGATGGATATCTCTTTTGTAAAAATTCATTAGTTACATAAATAGTATTTTGAGAATCTTTCAATATTTTCTTCGTATACAAATACATAAATGGCGCCAACATCTTCCCTCTTAAACTATGATTCCATAAAGCATCTAACGGGCAACCCACCATTTCTATAAAATATGGTTTTTGCCATTTTCTTGCATATTTTACTCCATATGCACCTATAAATCCTGGTAATCTTGCAATAACAAAATCGCATTTTTTCACTTCTTCTTCCACGATTTCTTTTGCCTTTTTTCTGTTTTTTATAATACCATTAATAGATGTAATGTCTGGCACCTCTACTATCTTAGTTTTTTTGTGATTAACTGGTACATAATTTCTGCCATTTTCTATCATTCGTAATCTATTTACTAATGTAAATTCATTACATATATAAAAATATCTGTCTATTATTTCGTCTGTTAAAACGCATGCATAATAATTTCCTTTATTGTCTATATAAGTTGGTCCATCGTGACAAAATAGAGCTTTCATCTTAATTTCTCCTGTCTAATTATTTCTTTATACATATCAAAAGCTTGATTTGCTGATAATTCACTGTTTATTGTAACTATAAATTTTTGTCCTTCTTTTGCTGTTTGTTTTGCTTCTTCATAATTATTAATAATATACTCCATCTTTTTTTCTAATTCTTTAGGTTTCCCTGCACTAAACATATACCCCGTCTTCTTCTCTTTAATAAAATCTGGAAATCCTCCTACGTCGCTAGTTAGAGTTGGCACTGCCATCGATAAAGATTCTCCACAACCTCCATAATTTTCACTTCTAGAAGGATGAACTACTAAATCTAATTCTGGATATATTTCTAAAATATCATTTCTAAAGCCAGTAAATATAATATCTTTTCCACATTTTTTATGAGCCCTCTCTATAATTCTTTTTTCATAATTTTCTGCTCCTGCAGCTGGTCCTCCAATAATAATTCCTTTAACATTTTTATATTTTTTTCTTAGAATTGAAAAAGCATCAATGAAATCCTCATGTCCTTTTAATCCTTTAAATTGCAACATATAATATTTAGGTTTATAAAAATAACTCACTGTTCCAATTAAAAAAACGTCATCAGAAATACCATATTCCTTTCGTAATTTTCCTGTTCTTTTAGCATCTTTAGCATATTTATCAAAATCACCTGCATAATATCCAAAAAATATTTTATTTTTTGGGATTCCACATTTTTCATAAATTTTACAAGTTTTTTGACAACTTCCTGCCCAATAATCAAATTTATTACTCAATCCTATTTCTAAACTTCTAAAAAATATATTCTCTAAGTGCAATGGTCCCGGGACTTGAAATAATCTTGGTATTTTCCATTTTCTAAGAGCTATTCTTGTAAACATTATATTTGTTACAAAGTGACAATGTATAATATCTGGGCTTTCCAGTTCTATTATTCGTTTAAATTCTTTTATTTTAGAAAACATTTTCCACGGTTTCTTTATTGGTAAAGAAGCATCAAAAGGAATAACTTTTATACCAATTTTTTTATATTCTTGAGCATATCCATCTTTTTCATTTGGTAGCATAACAATTATTCTAACACCCATTTTATTTAATTGTTTTATTTGTTTATATGCCCATGAAGCTCCTGTATTTGTTTTTATAATGTGTAAAATTTTCAATTTTTTCTCCTAACTCCTATATATTGGAAAAAAGTTTTTATCAATTTTTCCATTTTCTTCTCTTATTTTTACTAATTTTTTATATATCCTTATATCAAAAATATTTTTTCCTATATAAAAATCATAAATCCCATTTGGTGCAAAGCTTTTTTTGTATCTATAGATTCCATCATCCTCTCCTCCATAGCCTCCACCTAAGATAAAATTATTTATTCCTTTATTATAAGCCCATTTTATAATTTCATATTTCAAAAAATCATTTGGTCTTAAATCAAAATATTCACTTAATGTTCCTCCTAAATAAGAATAACAATTATTAGGTGAATAAATTACTAATTCTGTAGAAATAACTTTTCCCTCATATATCACATTAAAATATACTATATTTTCTTTCATTTCATTTAGTTTTTTAAAAAAACTTTTATCAAAATAATATTCTTTCTCTGCATTGTTTCTATCCATTGTTGAATAATAAATCTTTAAAAATTCTTCTAATGTTTTGCCATTTTCATCAATTTGTATTTGTAAATTATTTCTATTTGCTTTTTTAATATTTTTTCTCACTTTGTGTTCAAAATCCATTAACATTTCTTCTGGATTCATATCTAATTTTCTAATAATATTATGTTTTAGATTTATTGCTTCTCCATCATATTTTTCTTGATAATTTTCTAATAAATGAAATCTAACAAATTCGCATATTATATTATTTTTTTTACAATATTCTTCATAACTCTTATTTACTTTTTTATAATCTTCTCCTTCAATAATAAAACCACCATAACCATATGGAGAACTCAAATCAAAGTACTTGTTCTCTTCTATTTTATCCTTAAAAAATTCTACTTTAGCAATATCTCTTTTCATTACTACGTTCATTGCTCTTGTTCTTCCATCATTATAATAAAATAAGATTGGTTCTCCATCTCCATGCATTTTAAAAGCTTCTACATATTCTGGAAGATAAAAAACATCATAATTGGAAAAACTTTTTACAATTTTATTCCATTTCTCTTTTTCTTCTAAAGTAACTATCAAAACACTATTCTCTTCCATCTTTTTCTCCTAATATTTTTCTTATTTCTTCACACATTTTATCTAATTCTTCTTCATCAGCATCTTGATGAACTGGTAAATTTAGAATTTTTGAGCCTAAATCATTTGCAATTTTATATTCTTCTTTTTGTAAATCTTTAATCATTGTGTGATATAAACTTACTACTCCAAATCCATTATTATTTAATTGATGATAAAATTTATTTTTATCTGCTTCCAAAATCAAAATCGGATATGTTTGTGGGGTTTGATTTTTATAGTAATCGCTTTCTCTTAATATAGTAATTCCTTTTAAATCTTTTAATTTTTTTTCTAAAAAACTTGCATTTTTTTTCCTTTTTTCTGCTATTTTCTTCAAATCATATTCTAATATATTGTAATAATAATTTGTTTCCTTTAAATTTATTGTTTCTTTATTATTTATTCTTACCATTCCTCCATCTTGATAAGGTAACATTTTATGTAATGAATAAATAGATACATCAGAATAATTTCCACAAATTCCATCTATATAATCAGTGTAAAGTGCATGTGCACAATCTTCAATTATAATTGCATTATTTTTTCTTGCAAATTCAACTATTTCATCTATATTAGGATCAACATACCCAAAGTAATGTACTAATAAAACAACAATTTTACCAGTAGTTTTCAAAATTTTATTTTTATAGTCTTCAATATTGACATTTATGTTTTTATCTATAGCGTAAAACTTATGATTAATTTTATTTTCTATAATTGGATCATAAATCCCGCTGCCCTCATTTGGTGAATATCCAATATATGCTGGTAACAACAATGTATAGTCACCATATTTGTTCTTTAAACATTTTAATATTTCAGAAAATCCTTGCCTTGCACTTTTATAAAAAACTGTTTTTTTTCTATAGTTTTCTATCTCTTTAGCTGTTTTTTCTATTTTTACATTCATATTTTTTTCATCCCTATCTAATTTTTTTACTTCAACAATTTCGCTAACTTTAAAAAGTAAACCTTTATATTCTAATAATGCTCCTCCATAAGATTTTTGAGATCTAATTTTTCTTTTTATCTCTTCCATTGTATCATTTTCATTTATCAAAATGTCTTGTTCTTTTACTCTCTTTCTATAAATTCCATCATTTATTTTTTCATATTTATTATTTTCATTATATTTTTTTAGCTGTTGTAAATGATATTGTATTCCTTGGTCTAATTTTTTAGCTAAGGTTTCATTATCATCATTTTCCTGTATTTCAACTTCATATTTAGATATAACTTCTCCCGTATCAATTTTATCACCCAATCTATACAACACATTTACTGCTTTTTTATCTCCATTTAAAATATTCCATACTAATGGATATGGTCCTCTATTAGTAGTTAATTCTCCCTGATGAATATTAAAACACTTATACTTATTTACAATTTCATCAGGTATAATTATCCCAAAAAAATTAATTAAAATCATATCAACTTCATTAAATAATATATTATATTGTTTTAATTCTTCTTTATCTCTTACAAAATAAATAGGAATTTTTAGTACTTCTATTAATTTTTTAATAGACTTTGAAAGTCTACCATATTGTGAAATAATAAATTTTAATTCAAAATCTTTACTGTCTATTAAATTTAATATCATTTCTTCATTAAATCCCAAATAAGCTACTTTACTATTCATACTTTTTCCTTTCCACATCTAAATCTTCAATATTATTTATTCCTGAAATCAAAATATCTTCTTTTTTTAACACTTTTTTTATAGTTTTTAAAATAATTTTAATATCTAAAAATAATGTTACTTCTTCAGCATATAAAATATCAATTTTAAACCTTTCAGTCCAATTAGTAGTATTTCTTCCACTTATCTGTGCTAAACCTGTCAAGCCTGGTCTTACATTATGTCTATGTCTTTCTTCTTCCGTATAATATGGTAAATATCTTATTAAAAGTGGCCTTGGCCCAACAATAGCCATATCCCCTTTTAAAATATTGAATAATTCTGGCAACTCATCCAAACTTGTATTTCTAAGTGTCTTTCCAAATTTAGTAAGTCTTTTTCCATCAGGTAATAAATTCCCATCTTCATCTCTTTCGTCTGTCATTGTTCTAAATTTATATAAAGTAAATATTTTTTCATCTTTTCCAGGTCTTTGTTGCTTAAATATTGCAGGTTTTCCCAGCTTTATTCTTACTAACATATAAATTATTAACATTATTGGACTAAGTGTTATTATTGCTAAAAGACTTAATATAAAGTCTAGTATTCTTTTTATATATTTAGCATACATTTTCTTCTCCTACTTTATTGAAATAGTCCTTTTATTATATTTATTATTCTTTCCATATCTTCTTTTGTCATGTTAGTATCTGAAGGAAGGCATACTCCTCTTTCAAATAGTTCTTCTGATACTGCTTTTTCTTTTACTTTTATAAAGTCATAATCTTTAAATACTGGTTGCATATGCATTGGTTTCCATACTGGTCTTGATTCTATATTTTCTTTTTCTAAAGTTTCCATTATATCTAAAGGTTTTACTTTAGAATTTGGCTCTAAAGTTATTACAGATAACCAATGATTTACAACTGTATTTTCTGGTATTGGTTGCATTTTTATTTCTTTTATATCTTTAAATGCTTCTTTGTATGTGTTATATATTTGTGTTTTCTCTTCTATTCTTTCATCTAAAACTCTTAATTGTCCTCTTCCAATTCCCGCAATAATATTACTCATTCTATAGTTATATCCTATTTCTTTATGTTCATAATGTCTTGCTTTTTCTCTTGCTTGGGTAGACCAAAATCTTACCTTTTGTATTTTCTCTTCATTTTCAGAAACTAACATTCCTCCACCACTTGTTGTTATTATTTTGTTTCCATTAAATGAATATACTCCATAATCTCCAAATGTTCCTGTATGTTTTCCTTTAAATGTTGAACCTAAACTTTCTGCTGCATCTTCTATTAATGTTGTATTGTGTTTTTTACATATTTCAACTATTTTATCAATTTTAGCTGGTGTTCCGTATAAGTGTACTGCAATTACTGCTTTTGGATTTGGATATTTTTCAAACGCTTTTTCTAATGCTACAGGATCCATATTCCATGTTTCTTCTTCACTGTCTATATATACTGGTGTTGCGTTTTCGTATATAATTGGGTTTGTTGTTGCTGAAAATGTAAGTGTTGAACAAAATACTATATCTCCTTTTTGAACTCCTGCTGCCTTTAACGCCATATGTATTGCTGCAGTTCCAGATGATAGAGCTACGGCATTTTTTGCACCTACATATTGTGCTATTTCTTCTTCAAATTTATTAACATTTTCTCCTAATGTTGTAATCCAATTAGCATCAAATGCTTCTTTTATATATTTTTGTTCATATCCTTCTTTTGACATATTAGGTGAAGCTAAATAAATTTTTTTATTCATTTTAAATTCCTTCTTTCTCATTTTTCACATTTTTCTTTTATAATTTTTAGTATCTTCATTACTTGATTTGCTATCTTTAATTTTTTCCTTTATATGTTGGCACAACTTCTTTTATTATTTCTTTTATTTCTTTTTTATTTTCATTATTGCTATTTTCTAATAAAAATTGTAACTTACTTAATTTTTTAGTTATCATTTCTATATTAATATCCATAGGTTTAGCAATATGAATTTTATCATGCTTTGTTTCTTGTAAGCCTTCTTCATCCATTAGAATTTCTTCATACAGTTTTTCCCCTGGTCTTAACCCTGTTATTTCTATTGGTATATCAACATTTGGTTCATATCCTGACAATTTAATTAGATTAACTGCCATATCGTATATTTTGACAGGTTCACCCATGTCTAATACAAATATTTCTCCACCTTTTGCAAATGTCATAGCTTGTAAAACAAGTGATACTGCTTCTGGAATAGTCATAAAAAATCTAGTAATTTCTTTGTCTGTAACCGTTACTGGTCCTCCATTTGCAATTTGCTTTTTAAACAAAGGAACTACTGACCCATTACTTCCTAAAACATTTCCAAATCTAACAGCTGCATATTCTGTTTTACTTTCCTGATTTTTTGCTTGAATTATCATTTCACATAGTCTTTTTGTTGCTCCCATTATATTTGTTGGATTAACTGCCTTGTCTGTTGAAATTAATATAAATTTCTTGACATTATGCTTATCTGCACAATTTACTGTATTGTATGTTCCAAATACATTATTTTTTATTGCTTCTAATGGGCTTGTCTCCATTAATGGCACATGCTTATGTGCTGCTGCATGAAATACTAAATATGGTTTGTATAAGTCAAATATTTCATCTAATCTCTTTTGGTCTCTAACACTTGCAACTATTGCACATATTTCTTTATTTGGATATTTTGCTTTTAATTCCTGCTCTATATCATATAAGTTATTTTCATAAATGTCAACCATTACTAATCTTTGTGGATTATATGTCATTATTTGTCTACAAAGTTCTGACCCTATAGAGCCTCCTCCACCTGTTACTAATATTGTTTTGCCTTCTATAAGTCCTTTTATATTTCTATTATCAAGTTTTACAGTGTCTCTTCCTAATAAGTCTTCAATTTCAACATCTCTAAAACTATCCATTAAATTTTTATTTTTTATTATATCTTTTGTTCCTGGCAAAATTCTAACTTTACAATTTGTTTCTTGACATATTGATAAAATGTCTTTTCTGTCTTTATTTGATATGTTTGAGATTGTAAATAGAATTAATTCTACATTTTTTTCTTTACAGATTTTTGGTATATCTTTTCTTGTTCCAATAATTTTATTTCCTGAAATAAAATAATTTATTTTGTTTACATTGTCATCTATTAATCCAACTATATGATATGTGTCTCTCATTGTTGTTTTTAATGTTCTTATTACAATTCTTGCCGCTTCTCCTGCTCCTATTATAAGTACATTTTTCCTATTATCATTATTTTCTTTACCGGTATTTTTATATGGCCATTCTGTTAATATCAACCTTAGTGTCACTCTATATCCTATTACTGCTGTTACAATAATCAAAGCTGCTACCATATTAACTCTTGGGTTAGCTATATTGATATTAAATACTAATTTTAATAACGCTATTATTATATATCCTATTAAACATGCCAACACATAAACTAAATAATCATTACCATTTTCATATCTAGTTATATTTCTATATGTTTTAAATATGTGAAATAAGCCTATATATACAATCAATGCTAATATTATTGTATAAAAAAATGTTGGATTTAATTTGCTTGTTATATCAAAATTATTATCTATGATACTTTCTGATATAAAATAAGAAAAAATTATAACTAATATATCTAAAATTCTTAAGATTACGTTTCTATGCTTTCTTAAATGTCTCATTTTCTTTATCTCATTCCTTTTCCAAATCTTAAATCTGGGTTGGAAATAATTGATATTATTTTTCAACCTTCCCCTTTTTTCACCAATATTATATTTTTCGTAAACTTATTATACATATTTTTTATGATAAATGCAATATATTTTTTTGATTTATTTCTAGTTTTTTTATTTGTCCTTATTTTTACCAACATTAAAGGATTTTATTAATCTTTTTCAGGTTATTTATATAAAAAATGATAATAGTAAAATTAAAATAAATTAATCATATTAAAGAACAAAAAGTTTTTTATTTTATATAAATTAAATAAAATTAGATTTACAGCACAAAAAAAGATATAATATCAAAACTTTATATTATATCTTTTTTTGTACATTTTTTATATTATTTATAATATTACTTATTATTAGGATTATAAGTATTCCTACTATAACTCCTGATGTATCTATCATTACATCTGTTATTTGTCCACTTCTTCCTTTTATAAATAGTTGGTGAAACTCATCTGTAGATGCATATGTAAAACCTATTATTAAACTTATTAAAAATCTCTTTTTCATTTTTAATCTGTATGTCATACATAAAGACATTAATAATATTCCTACAATTGTATAAATTGAAAAATGTGCTAATTTTCTTACGACTGTATGCATTTTTTCTACTTCTATTTGCTTTTCTTCATCTGATAAATTTTTTGTAAAAGGATTTGTATTAATTATCCATTTTGTTACTTTTTCACTAATACTTCCTGATTTTTCTCCATTTTGGCTTGAGAATCCAAATATTATTGCAAACGTTCCTATTAATAATAGTACAAGTATTGTTCTTATTATATTTATTTTCAAATTATTATTCTCCTTTTTGTTTATACACATTTGTTAGCGAAGCTTTTTTATTTTCCATATCCTGTTTTTGTTACTATACTATTACTAATTGTTTTTACTGTTTCTGATGGAGTGTAATCATTTTCTCCAAATACTTCTTGATGTAGTCTTGTTACGTTGCTTTCTAGAGTTACTGGTATTCCATACCATCTGTCTAATGTGATTCCTTGTGTTTCATATGGCCAACCTATACTCTCTGTTATTTTAAAACTTGTAGCACTTGGCATTAAACTAAATATTTCATTAGCTGTTATATTTGTATATATTTTTGGTAATACCGTATCTACTAAAGTATTTAGCTGACTTATATTAAATGTTTTTACCTTTTCTACTACTGCAGTTAATACATCTCTCATTCTTTCTGTCCTTTTATAATCTCCTCCTGTAGCATATCTAATTCTTGCATATGCTAAAGCTTGCTCTCCTGTTAAATTGTATGTACCTGCTTGTGTTATACCGCTTATATGTGATACTTCTTCATCTGTAATTGTCATTGTAACCCCACCAATGCTATCTATAATTTCTTGGACTGCATCAAAATTTACTGTTATAAATTCTTTTATATTTAAATCTAAGTTTCTATTTAAAGTACTTATAGCAAGTGGAGCTTCTCCATATGAATATGCATGTGTTATTTTATCTAGTCCATATCCTTCTATATCTACATATGTGTCTCTATACACAGAAACTAATTTTACTTCTTTCGTGTCATTATTTATACTTGCTATTATTATACAGTCACTTCTGTTTCCTTTGCTATATGTGTCTTCTCTACTATCTATTCCAAATATTGCTATATTTCTGTAATTAGCTAAATTTTCTTCTGCTTGAACAGATACATCTAAATCTTGTTCATTAATTTCTACTTGTTGCATTTTTGATAATTTACTATTTACATACCAATATGTTACTCCTATTATTAATGCTAATATTATTATTAATATTAATATTATTATTCCAAATATTTTTAATCCTTTTTTTTGCTTACCTTCTTTTTTTCCCATATTCCTTTACAAGAACTTATTTGTTCTTATATCTCCTTTCTTATCTTTTATTATTTTATTTTTCTAAGTTATTATACTATTTTATATATTTTTTTACAAGACCAAAAAATTATTTTTTTCTTTGTTTGTGTGTCAAAAAAAGAAAGCACCACTAATGCTTCCTTTTTGTTTTATGTATTTAATAATCTTTTATACATTATGTGACATGAACTCTTTCAATTCCGCTCTCATTAGAGTCTGACTATTTAGAATCTGTGCTAAATTAACGTTGATTGTCGTATCTAATTTTTCAGCCAAATTGTCTATTTTTGCATTCATTATTGTCATCTCACCTTTTATTGTTGTCACTTCACCTTTTACTTCTGCCATGTCTTCCTTTAGAGTTGCTATGTTACCTTTCATGGTCGCCATTTCACCTTTTATTGTTGTCACTTCACCTTTTACTTCTACCATGTCTTCCTTTAGAGTTGCTATGTCACCTTTCATGGTCGCCATTTCACCTTTTATTGTTGTCACTTCACCTTTTACTTCTACCATGTCTTCCTTTAGAGTTG
>CALXXK010000150.1 GCA_944392675.1 uncultured Clostridia bacterium | reverse complement strand
GCTATGCTTGGAAAATCTTTAAAAGAACAAGGAATTGATGTTGTGTATCCAAAAGAGAAAGAAAAATGGTATGTAAAAGCACCAGCATTCTCATTCTCAAAATTATCAGGATTAGATGCCACACTTTCTCCTGAAATGAAATCAACAGGAGAAGCTATCGGATATGATAAAAAATTAACAAGAGCATTATATAAAGCATTGCAATCTACAGGAATGAAACTTGCAAATTATGGAACGATTTTTGTAACAATTGCAGATAAAGACAAAGAAGAAGCTTTACCATTAATCAGAAGATTCTATAACTTAGGATTTAATATAGAAGCAACAAAGGGAACAGCTAAATTCTTAAAAGAACATGGAATTAGAACAAGAGTGAAAAAGAAACTTAGCGAAGGTAGCGAGGAAATCCTAGAATCTTTAAGAAAAGGCTATGTTAGTTATGTCATTAACACAAGAAACATTGACTCTATTGACCAAGAAACAGATGGAACATATATTAGAAGATGTGCAACAGAAAACAATGTGCCAATGTTTACAGCATTAGATACAGTAAGAGCAGTACTTGATGTATTAGAAGAAATTACACTTGGAATTTCGACAATTGATGAATAAATATATATAAAAGGGCAAAAAAGTATACGCAAATGCCAGAATTGATATTTCCTAGAGAAGGAAATAATAAATATTCATGTCCTTATCAAGCATTATTAGAGTCTCAACAAACAGATTATAAAAATACTATTTCTCAGTTTAATGATAGATATTCTACAATCTTGGAACAAATGGATAGAAGAGATGCTCCTCAGGATCAATATGATCAATTATCAAAAATAAAAGAAGAATATTCTCAAGATTTAACACATTGTTAAAATAATATATAAAAAACTTGAAAAATAGATAAATTTATATTAAAATATTATTGTTAACTTTAAAATAGAAAGCAGAAAGGAGTTTTTTGATGAGAAAATTCAAGATAATAAAAGAGGAACGGAATATCATAATATCATATGGTATATCAGATCAAGAATCTGATATCGATATTGTTACAAAGATATCGGAAGTTTGTATGAAAAATCATTTGAATTTATTGATAGGAGAAGATGATTTTCATAACCGCTTTTGTAATATTTATGGATATGGAGAAAGAATGCAAAAGGTTTACAATGAGTTACTTTTATTAAATTAAAATTTTCTTGATTTAAAAAACTAAAAAGGGGGAGAGATTATCTTTTTCTCCCCTACATATTTTTTAAAGGAGAGTGATTAAATGTTAGAATTTGAAGAGAACAAAAAAAATCTTTCTACTCTTAAACAAAAAGTATTAGAATTAGGTGAGTCACTTTGACATATCAAATTTAGAAGAAGAACTAAAAAGCCTAGAAAAACAAACATTAGAAGAAGAATTTTGGTCAGATAATAAAAATACAAGTAAAGTTCTATCAAGAATAAAAAATATAAAAGGAAAGTGCACAGAATACAATACAATAAATAATGAATTGAATAATTTAATAGAATTATGTGGGTTGGTCGAATTAGAGCCAGATGAAGAAATAGAAAAAGATATAATAAAAAATACTAGAAAATTAGAAAAAGAAATAGAAAAGTTAGAAATAGAAACATTATTTTCTGGAAAATATGATAATAATAATGCAATTGTAACAATACATCCAGGTGCAGGAGGAACAGAATCTCAAGATTGGGCAGAAATGTTATATAGAATGTATTCAAGATGGGCAAATAAAAAAGGATTTGAGGTAAAAGAATTAGATTATCTAGAAGGAGAAGAAGCAGGTCTAAAGAGTGTTACGTTTGAAATTATAGGAGAAAATGCATATGGATATATGAAATGTGAAAAAGGTGTTCACAGATTAGTAAGGATTTCTCCATTTGATGCAGGGGGGAGAAGACATACATCATTTGCATCAGTTGAAGTTTTACCAGAAATAACAGATGATATAGAAGTAGATATAAATCCTGATGATTTAAGAGTCGACACATATCGAGCTTCTGGTGCTGGAGGACAACATATAAATAAAACATCATCAGCAGTAAGGATTACGCATATTCCAACAAATACAGTTGTAGCTTGTCAATCTGAGCGTTCTCAGATTCAAAATAGAGAAACAGCAATGAAAATGTTAAAATCTAAATTATTAGATTTAAAAGAAAAAGAGCAAAAGGAAAAAATAGAAGATTTAAAAGGAGAGCAAAAAGACATAGGATGGGGAAGTCAAATTCGTTCTTATGTATTTTGCCCATATACTATGGTTAAAGATCATAGAACAAATTATGAAGTTGGTAATGTAGAGGCCGTAATGAATGGTGAAATTGATGATTTTATGGAAGAATATCTAAAATTTTTAAATAAAAGTTAGTGTTAAAACTTAACAGAAGAGACATTGAGATATATTAAATTTATTAGATAATATAAATAGAGTTAGTTAGATGGAAAATAAAAATAGTTAGTTAAATATCTTGTTTTTTTATATAATTATATGTCATAATATTGCCTGTGAGAGAAATAAAGGGAAGGAGAAAAGTGATGATTACAGTAGAACATATAACAAAGAAATTTGTTAGAAACAAAAATAAAAAAGAAAAAGAAGGATTTTATGCAGACAATGATATCACCTTTGAAGCAAATGACGGAGAAATTATAGGAATATTAGGTCCAAATGGAGCAGGAAAAACAACGCTATTAAGAATGATAGCAGGAATATTAGAACCAACTGAAGGAAAAATAACTTTTGATGGAATGAATTA
>CALXXK010000149.1 GCA_944392675.1 uncultured Clostridia bacterium | reverse complement strand
ATTATTATCATAGTATTTGTTTTTCTGGGGATGTTTAAAGATAAAATACTAAAGATAATATATCCACAAAATTATAAGGAAATAGTATCAATTTATGCAGAAAAATATGATGTGGAAGAAAACCTAATTTATGCCGTAATAAAAGCAGAAAGCAATTTTAATCACGAAGCTGTATCACATAAAGGGGCAATTGGAGTAATGCAAATCATGGAAGAAACAGGAGAAGAAATTGCTACAAAAATAGGTCTAGAAATAGATAAGGAAAACTTAAGAGAAGAACTATCAAAAATTGAAAACAATATAAATATAGGTACAAACTATTTATCAACTTTGTTAGAAAAGTATAAAAATAAAGAAGTTGCATTAGCAGCATATAATGCAGGAATTGGAACTGTTGATAATTGGATAGAAAAAGATATAATAAAAGCTGACGGTACTGATATAGAAAATATACCTTATAAAGAAACTAATAATTATGTTAGAAAAATATTAAGAGATTATAAGATTTATTGTGAATTATATTAAAAAGTTAAGAATGTAAAAAAGTGATTGATTTTTTTTATAACAAATGGTATTATTCTGTAAATGGAAGGTGATAAACATATGAAAAAATTAAAAGATACAAAGGGTATAACAATAATAGCTTTAACAATAACAATAGTAGTTCTTGTGATATTAGTAGGAGTAACTTTAGGTGCTTTACAAGGAGATAAGGGGCTTATTAAAGAAGCTAATCAGGGCAAAGCACAAGCAGAAGAGAAAAGTGAAAGAGATTTATTAGATTTAGCAATTATAGCTGCAATGCAGAAAGATACTTTTGGAAAAGTGATAAAAGAAAATTTAGATACTGAATTAGATAAAGAACCAGGAAGTGATAAATATACATCACAACAAGTAGGAGAAAATATACAGATTACTTTCATTGACAGTGGAAGAACTTATTTAGTAGATAGCCAAGGAGATGTAGTTTCTCAATAGACGTTTATGTCTCATTGGGGACGTTTCTATCTGAGACATTTTATTAAAAATGTCTCAGATAGAAACGTCCCCAATGAGACAAAGACAGATAAATAAAAGAGGAGAATGTAGAAATGATAATAGAGCAATCAATATTTACAGTAATTTCATTTGCAATATTTGTATATATGTTTCTGAGAATGATAAAAAATAATGATACAACATATGTAATAATATTGGTATTGGAAGCAATAGGGATAGCATTAAACTTTGTAGAAGTCTTATTTGATGTAAAACTAAATATATTACTTTTAATATTAAAATATGTATTAGCAATATTATTACCATTGATAATAATAATTCTAGAAAAAAACGGATTTTTGCTAAATGAATTTTTAGGAATAACAAGAGCAAATTTTTATTTAATGATAGGAAATGATAAAAAAGCAAAGCAAGCACTAATAGATTTAGTTACAAGAAAACCACAAAATTATAAAGCTCACAAAATGTTAGCACAAATTTATGAACATGAAGGTGGAATGAGAAAAGCAATAGACGAATATGTACAAGCAATTGATATAGATAAAAAAGATTATGATTCATATTATAAAATAGCTAGTTTATTAAATGGTTTAGACAAAAAAGACGAAGCATCAGAAATGTTATTTAATTTATTAAGTAAAAAACCAGAGATGTTGGAAGCAACTAATTTATTAGGAGAAATATTATTAGAACAAGAAAAATACAAAGAAGCAGTAAATGTATATCAAGAAGCATTAAGATACAATCCAACAAGTTATGATATAAATTATAATTTAGGAATAGCATATACTATGTTAAATGATTTTCAAAATGCAAAGATATGTTATGAAAAGGCTGCAGAAATAAATTCTTTATTGTATAATGCTAAATATTCATTAGCGCAAATTGCTTTAATATATAAAGACTTAGAAGAAGCAGAAAGAAAATTTTTAGAAGCAATAGAAGATGAAAGATTATCAGCAGATGGATATTTTGAATTATCAAAAATCTATTTATTAAAAGGAGATAAAGATACAGCTGTAAAGTATATAAATATAGCAATTGATGAAAATTCAAAAAAAATAGTAGATAAAGTAAAAAAAGATCCAATATTTATACCAATAATGGCAAAAATATCAATACCATTTAACTTAGAAGATACTAGTAAAGAACAAGAAAAATTGAAAATAGAAGAAATAAGAGTAAAAGAACATTTAGAAGAAATGTGTGAAATAACAAGACATTTAAGCTATAATGATATAAATTTATTGAAAAAGAATAATAAGCTTAAGGAAAAGATACAGGAAAAAAATAAAGAAGACAACCAAAAAGAAAGACAAGAATAAATAAAATTTTATTAGTTACTTCTAAATATAGGACAAGTATTTAAGTTTATATGTTGATATTTAAATAAAACAAAAAGGAATAATGTTCATAAAATCAATATATTAAAAATATAATTTTAATAAAGTTCAAAAGATTTAAAAATAAAAAGGGAGGAGAGAATGGATATTTAAGAAATTAAATATAACATTCAAGATTTTATGAGTAATAACTTTGCAATTATTGGGCGGAGATTTAAGATTAGTCAAATTGGCCCTAATGCTAGAAAAAGAAAAAAAGCAAGTACATATAATAGGATTAGAAAAAGCAAAAGAATTAGAAAATGTTTTTAATATAAAAATATATAAAGATTTAAAACAAGCATTGGAAAATGTGGATGTAATAATTAGTTCAATTCCATTTTCACGTGACGGACTTACAATAAATATGCCATTAAGTGATAATAAAATAAAAATAGATGATTTAATGGATTTAATAAAAGAAAAAACATTGATAGCTGGAACTGTATCAAATGATATCTATGAAAAGTATAGAGATGTAAAAATAATAGATATCATGAAAAATGAAAAATTAGCAATTTTAAATACTATAGCAACAGCAGAAGGGGCAATAAAAGAAATAATCGAAAATACGCAGATAAATATACATGGAAGCAAAATAATGATTCTTGGCTTTGGAAGAGTAGGAAAAACACTAACTAAAAAATTAGAAGGGCTTTCAGCAAAGGTAACAGTAGTATCAAAAGAAGATGAAGAATTAGCATGGGCTGAAGCTTTTGGATATAGAAATATAAAATTAGATAAAATAATAAACGAAATACAAGAATATGATATCATAATAAATACTATACCTCATATTATAATAGACAGACAAATTTTAGAAAAAGTAAATAAAAATGCATTATTACTGGATTTAGCATCTGATGATGGAGGAATAGATAAAAACACAGCAAAAGAATATAAATTAAATTTAATAACAGCTTTAGGGATACCAGGAAAGATTGCACCTATTGCTACAGCAAAAATTCTTAAAGAAGTTATTTATGAGATTTTAAAGGAGAGAAAATAATGTTTATAGAAATTTTAAAAACAATAATATTTGGAATTGTAGAGGGAATAACAGAATGGTTACCAATTAGTAGTACAGGACATTTAATATTAGTAGAACAATTTGTAAAATTTAAAGAAGTATCACCAGAGTTTTGGGGAATGTTTCAAGTAGTAATACAATTTGGAGCAATATTAGCAGTTGTATTATTATATTTTAAAAATATATGGCCATTCACAAAAAACAAAGAAAAAGCAATTAAGAAAAAAGGAATTTTATCAGTTTTTAATAAAGATATAATGAACTTATGGGGAAAAATTTTAGTAGGATGTATACCAGCAGCTATTATAGGATTACTTTTTGATGAAGTATTTGAAGCTTTATTCTATAATCCAACATGTATAGCAATTGCATTAATAGTATTTGGTATAGCATTTATAGTTATAGAAAACTGGAATAAAAATAGAAAAAGTGCCAAAACAGAAAATTCACAAATTACATATAAAGATGCTTTAATTATAGGAGTTTTTCAATTATTAGCAGCAATATTTCCAGGAACATCACGTTCAGGAGCAACAATAATAGGTGGATTATTAATAGGATTATCAAGACCAAATGCAGCAGAATTCACATTTTATCTAGCAATACCAACAATGCTAGGTGCTAGCTTATTAAAGTTAGTAAAATTTGGCTTAGGATTTACAAGTATAGAATTAATCATTTTACTAGTAGGAATGTTAGTATCTTTCTTAGTATCTGTTTTTGTAATCAAATTCTTGATGAATTATATTAAAAAGCATGATTTCAAAGTATTTGGATACTATAGAATTATACTTGGAATTATAGTATTAGCGTATTTTATGATTGCATAAAAAGGGACGATTCTTAATAAGTATTTTTGCATAATTGGAGAACGCTCTTTTGCAATGGCATGATGCAATAATTTTTTAGTTTTATCTGTCAATATAATTATCAAAGAAACTCTAAATAAATTTTATGGCACCCTTCCAAACAAGGATGTTTGAACTCTTTCCATAAAATTTATTAATAGTTTCTAATTC
>CALXXK010000148.1 GCA_944392675.1 uncultured Clostridia bacterium | reverse complement strand
TTTTTCATCATATATTTTGTTACTGCTTTTGTAACTAAAAAAGTACCTTTTAAATTTATTTCTAATACTTTATCAAACTCTTCTTCTGACATTCTCATAAGCAAATTATCCTTTGTAATACCTGCATTATTTACAAGTACATCTATTTTTCCAAACTTTGCTATTGCTTTATCCACAAGTTCTTGTACTTCTTCTTGTTTTGAAACATCTGCTTTTAATATCAAACAATTTACACCTTTTTCTTTAAATTCGTTTTCCAAAGTTTCTACATCTGTTTTGTCTGATACATAATTAATAATTATATCATATCCATTCTCTGCATATTTCAATGCAACTTCTTTTCCAATTCCTCTTGATGCTCCTGTCACTAAAACTGTTTTTCTTTCTTCCATAACTTCCTCCTATTTAGGGAAAAAGGGGACGCCCTTTGTTTTCCCTATTTTTTCTCTTATATTTTAACAAATTGTTAATTTTGGACGCGTCCCCAAAATAACAATTATTATAGTTAAGCCTCTTTTTCCCTAAGATAGTTTTCTAATGTTTCCAAATTATTGATATTATATGTCTTTGCTTCTTTGTTATCTTTTTTTATAAATCCTGTTAGTACTTTTCCTGGGCCTATTTCTATATATTCATCTACTTGATCTTTTTTCATTAGTTCTATTGTTTTGTCAAATCTAACTGGACTTATTATATGTTTGGCTAAAATTTCTTTTATATTGTCACCTTTTTTGTAATATGTACCGTCTAAATTTTTTATTACTTTTACTTTTTGTTCATTCTCTGGTAAAAGATTAAATTCTATATTTTCTAGTTCTTTTTCATATGCTTCTTTTGCTTGTTCTAATTTTATTGTGTGGAATGGCCCACTCGTTTTTAATTTTATTGCTCTTTTTGCTCCTGCTTGTTTCAATAATTCTATTGCTTCATCTATTGCCTCAGTTTCTCCTGATATCGCTGTTTGAACACTACAATTATAATTTGCTGGAACTACAAATTTTCCTTCTTTTTGTAATTTATTACAAATATCTTCTATTTTTGAACTTTCTAACCCTATTACTGCTGCCATTGAATATTCTTCTTTTGGTAACATATTCCCCATATAATATCCTCTTTTTTGGATTAACTTTATTCCATCTTCAAATGATATAATTCCTGCACAAATTAATGCTCCATATTCTCCTAAACTTAATCCTGTTGCTATATCTGTCTCTACACCATGTGTTTTTAAGACTTCTAAAATTGCTAAACTTGTTGTTAAAATTGCTATTTGTGTATTTTCTGTTTTATTTAGTTCCTCTTCAGGTCCTTCAAAACAGATTTTCTTTACATCTATTCCTGATATTCTAGTTGCTTCATCATAGACTTTTTTTGCTTCTTCATATTTCTCGTATATGTCTTTTCCCATACCTACTGTTTGTGCTCCTTGACCTGGAAATAAAAATGCTCTTTTCATAAAATCCTCCTTACTGTCTCTATTTAGGATGTTTCTTAAATTGAGACATATATTCTATAAATTAATTTCAATGTCGCATAATGAAACGTCCCTGATGAGACATTAAATTTCTATTAAAATACTTCCTGTATTTAGTCCTCCACCATATCCTAGTAATATAATTTTATCACCTTTTTTTAAAAGTCTATTTTTCATCATTTCACTCAAGGCTATTGGTATACTTGCACAAAATGTATTTCCTACATTTTCTATGTTTGTATATATTTTGTTGTTTTCCATTTTTAACCTATTGGCTATTGCTTTCATTATTTTCATATTTGATTGGTGTGGTACTATATATTTTATATTTTCTAAACTTTCTCCTGATTTTTCTAATAATTCTTTTACATTTTCTACTGTTTTTGTAACAGCATATTTATATATTTCTTTTCCTTCCATGTATATATTACTATTTGATTTACATTGTAATATGTGATTGTTTTCTCCTTCTGCTTTTATATTTGAATAATACTTTTTGTCTATATTTGTACTTCCAACTAATGTTGCTCCTGCTCCATCTGATAATATTATTGATGTATTAATATCTTTAGAATTTACATATTTTGAAAGCACTTCTACTCCTATAATTAATGCTTTTTCTACTTTTCCTGTTTTTATGTACATTGATGCAATATCAAATGCATTTATATATCCACTACATCCTGCCAAAATATCTAAACATATACATTGTTGTATATTTAATTCTTTTTGTACATAATTTGAAATACCTGGCATTAATTTATCTGTTGTTGTTGTTGCTACTATAATTAAACCTATATTGTCTTTATTTATTCCTTTTGAAAATAAATCTTTTGTTGCATTTATTGCTAAATCTTCTATTTTTTCTTCTTCTACATAGTATTTTTTTATTATGCCAGTTCTTTTTTCTATATATCCTTCTTTTAAATTGAATTTCTTTTCTACATCTTTACTTAATATTTCTTTTTTTGGAAGGTATTTTCCGCTTGCTATGATTTCTATGTTTTTCATTTGCACCTCTTTTCTCACTATATATTTATACACCATTTTTGTTTTTTTTTCTATTAGAATGAGCGGTCAATTAGATTTATAGATATAATAAAAATTTCATTTGTATATACATTCGTTATTTAAAGAGTTTTATAACCAAAAATAGAGTCTCTAAATACTAAATATTTAAAAACTCTACTTTCCTCTATATAATATATACAATTTTTTATGTATATTTTACATTAATTAGCATCTACTTTTGGATAAACACTAACTTGTTTTTTATCTCTACCTTTTCTTTCAAATTTAACTACACCATCTATTAATGCAAACAATGTATCATCACTACCTTTGCCAACATTAACACCTGGATGTACTTTAGTTCCTCTTTGTCTTATTAGGATATTTCCTGCAAGAACAAATTGTCCATCTGCTCTTTTTACTCCAAGACGTTTAGATTCACTCTCTCTACCGTTATGGCTACTACCTTGACCTTTTTTATGAGCCATGCTTTCTCACTCCCTTCGGTTCGAATTTTTATTTATATCGTTCATTAAAATCCTAAACTATAATTCTACTAAGCTTCTACTTTTTTTTCAGCAACTTTTTTTGTAGTTTCAGCTTTTTTAGTAGCTGTTTTTATAGATGTAATTTCTACTTTTGTATATGGTTGTCTATGTCCTTGTTTTCTTCTATAATTCTTTTTAGGTTTCATTTTGAAAACAATTATTTTTTTACCTTTACCATGTGAAATTACTTTTCCTTCAACTTTTACACCTTTAACATAAGGATTTCCTACTTGTACTTTTCCATCATCAGATACTAATACTACTTTATCAAAAGTAACTTTTTTTCCTTCTTCAGTATCTAATTTTTCAAAAAATACTACATCTCCTTCTGCTACTTTGTATTGTTTTCCACAACTTTCGATTATTGCGTACATTTAAAATGCACCTCCCTTATTTGTATACTCGCTAATCCTTAAATACAGGTAATTAAATTTAATTAATCTTTTTGAACCTTGACTAAGCGGATTACAGTTAGTAATTTTATCATATAAATAGCTATCTGTCAATGGTTTTTGTTCATTTTGTCAATTTTGAAATTCTAAATATTACTATTCATAGCTCTAGATAAGCTCATAATATCCTAAAATATATAATTTTGAATGTGATTGAAACAATTTTAGAAATTATTAATTAATTTTTTGGAAAATGTTCACGTCGAGCTTTAGCGAGGACTAAGTGAAAGGGTGCCAAAAAATTAATTTAGAATTTCTTAAATTGTGTATTGAACCGAAAAATTATATATTTTAGGATATTATGAGCTTACCTATGCTATAAATAGTAATGTCATAAACTTTGATACTCAAATAATAGTAATTATTTTTATTCAAAATTAATAGTTTCTTTTATTATATATTGTGGTCTTCCTCTAGTCTCATCATATATTCTACCAATATATTCTCCAATCATCCACAAAGATATAAGTATCATACCACATAAAAAAGTCATTGTTACCATTAAAGATGTCCATCCAGCAGTAAGATTGTTCCAATTAAAAGCATATGATAATATTGCATATACTAGAATTATTATTGATATTACTACAGATATAATTCCCATTGCCCCTACTATTTTTAATGGCTTTATAGAAAAACTAAAAATACCATCTTGTGCTAATTTTAACATCTTTTTTAATGGATATTTAGTTTTTCCTGCATACCTTTCTTCTCTTACATATTCTAAAGGTATTTGTTTAAATCCTACCCAACTAAATAGACCTCTTAAAAATTTATTATGTTCAGGTAGTAAATTTATGACATCTACTACATTTTTGTCTACTAGTCTAAAATCTCCCGTATTTTTGGGAATTTCTACGTCTGATAACGCATTTAACGTTTTATAAAACATTGATGCTGTTAATAACTTGAATTTTGACTCTCCTTTTCTTAATTTTCTTTTTCCATATATTATGTCATTTCCTTTTTCCCATAAGTTCAACATTTCTGGTATTAATTCTGGAGGATCTTGTAAGTCTGCATCTATTATGACTACTGCATCTCCTGTTACTTTTTTTAGTCCTGCTGTCACTGCTGATTGATGTCCAAAATTTCTTGAAAATGATATTATCTTTGCTTTTCTATTTTTTTGAGCAATATTTCTTAATATCTCTAGTGTTTTGTCTTTACTACCATCATTAATAAATATTATTTCATAATCATATTTTTCTTCTATTCTTTTTAGTGTATCAATAATTTTTTCATAGCATTTTTCTGCTACTTCTTGCTCATTATACATTGGTATAACTATAGATACTTTTTTCACTTTGTTCATCTCCCAGCAATTTTTCATTATATTCTTAAGCATTTAAGCATATCCTTAATACTTCTGCTACACTCCATCCTTGTGCTACCGCACCTTTTGGTAATTGTGGCTTTTTAGAGTCATATAATTCTGCAATGCTTCCTATACAGCCGTTTTCGTAAATTTCTTTTTTAAATGTTTTGTTTGTTTTGTCTACAAATTTCTTTATTTTTTCTTGTAATTGATTTTTTTCTTCTCCTTCCGCTTCTTTTTCCATATTTTTTAAAGAGTCATAATATAGTCCTAACAACCATGTCCATGTTATTCCTTGATGATAACTTGTATCTCTTTTGTATGGGCTTCCTTCATATATTTCTACATAGTTTTCTTCGCCTTTTGCTAGTGTTTTTAATCCATATGGATTTAATAGTTTCTTTTCTACTGTATTTATTATATTTTTTGCTTCTTCTGATGTTGGTTCTACTATTGGATATGTTAAACTTAATGCAAATAGTTGATTTGGTCTTATTTTATC
>CALXXK010000147.1 GCA_944392675.1 uncultured Clostridia bacterium | reverse complement strand
GTTTGATTTCCTATTGATAATACATCTTTTACTTTATCTTCTAAGTGCCAAATATCACATGGTTGTAAATATCCTTTTTTAGATTCTGCTAATGCTATTTTTACATCTTTTTCTAGTAAATCAATTAATTTTATAGCTACATTCATTAGTTTAGAAGAAGTTTTATTTGTATTTAATAATCTGTTAAATGTAATTTTATGTGTTGCCATAAATTTTACAAATCCCATAAAATCTGGCAATATTACTTCTGCACCTTCTTGTTCTAATAAATCTGCAACATAGTTATTTCCGAAAGGATGATATTTAATTAACACTTCTCCAACTATTCCTACACGAGGTTTTTGATGAGAAAGATCTAGTTCAATTTTTTCAAAGTCATTTACAATATCATAAATACTTTGTTTAAATTCTTTGTTAGAAGATTTTTGTAATAATTTTTTGCATTTTTCTATCCAACTATCAAATAGTTTTTGAGTTTCTCCTTTATGTATTTCATAGGCCCTGTTTTTAGTTAACATTTTTTGTAATAAGTCACCATATATAACAGTTTTTAATAATTTTTCTAGTAAAGGTACAGTTAGCTTAAATCCAGGCATTTTTTCCATACCAACTATATTGAAAGATATTACGGGAACGTTTGAAAATCCTGCATCTTTTAGGGCTTTACGTATAAATCCTATATAGTTTGTAGCTCTACATCCACCACCTGTTTGAGACATTATCAATGCAGTTTTATTTAGGTCATATTTTCCAGATTGAAGAGCTTCTATCATTTGACCTGTTGTTAAAATTGATGGATAACATGCATCATTATTAACATATTTTAGTCCCGTTTCAACTGTTTTTTGAGTACACTCTCTTAATAATTCAACTTTATATCCGCAAGATCTTACAGCACTTTCTAATAAATCAAAATGGATAGGAGCCATTTGTGGCATTAGTATTGTATATTCATCTCTCATTTCCTTAGTAAAGATTTTTTTCTTAATTCCGTAATCTCCATCAGCTTTTTCTTCTAATTTTTCTTTTTCTCTTTTTTTCATACTAGCAAGTAATGAACGTATACGAATTCTTACAGCTCCTAAATTATTTACTTCATCTATTTTTATCAATGTATACATTTTATCATAGCTTGATAATATTTCTTCAACTTGGTCAGTTGTAACAGCATCCACACCACAACCAAAAGAGTTTAATTGCACTAGTTCTAAATTATCATGTTTTCCAACAAAATCCGCAGCGGCATATAGTCTAGCATGATAAACCCATTGATCTACAACCCTTAAAGGTCGTTTAGCTTCTGTTTTATCAGATACACTATCTTCTGTTAATACACATAATCCTAATGAAGTAATCAATGTATCTATACCATGGTTTATTTCAGGGTCTACATGATAAGGTCTTCCTGCTAAAACGATTCCTTTTAAATTGTGATCTTCAATGTATTTTACTGTTTCCGCACCTTTTTGCCTAATATCTTTTTTGCAATTTTGATATTCTGCTTCTGCTTTATCTACGGCTTCATTTAATTCTGATTTTGTAAATTTATATTGTTTAAATTCGTCAAGTTCTAAAACCTTTTTTACAAGATTTTTCTTATCAAAAGGTAAGAATGGGTTTATAAATTTAATTTCTGGATTTTTTAAACCTTCTACATTATTTTTTAAAACTTCAGAATAAGAAATTACTATAGGGCAATTATAGTGGTTATCTGCTTTTTCATATTCTTTTCTTGAATATGGCATACATGGATAAAAAATAGTTTTTATTCCTTGTTGTAATAGACTTTCTATATGTCCATGTGATAGTTTAGCAGGGTAACATACAGATTCTGAAGGCATAGATTCCATACCTTTTTCATATGTAGCGCGTGTACTTTTTTCAGAAAGTATTACTCTAAACCCTAAACTTGTTAAAAATGTGAACCAGAATGGATAATCTTCATACATATTTAAAACTCTAGGGATTCCTATAGTTCCTCTTGGTGCATCTTTTTCTTCTAATGGTTTGTAATTAAATATTCTTTCAAATTTATATTGCACTAAATTAGGTAATGGTTCAGATTTAGTAACAATTCCAGCACCTTTTTCACAACGATTTCCTGATACATGTATTTGTCCATTAGTAAATTTATTTATTGTTAATTTACAGTG
This sequence comes from uncultured Clostridia bacterium, assembly GCA_944392675.1. GTDB lineage: Bacteria > Bacillota > Clostridia > TANB77 > CAG-508 > CAG-269. The sequence continues at coordinate 1,086 of CALXXK010000147.1, read as the reverse complement.
ATTTTCACATCTGTTACAACGAGTATGTGTAACTTTAATTTCTAATTTATCAATTTCATCAGTTCTTAAAATAGTAGAAACATGTTCCATATCAAGATTTGCTTCATATTGTTCTTTAGATAAAAGAGCCATTCCGTAGGCACCCATAAGTCCTGCTATATCAGGTCTTATTACATTTTTACCTACAATTAATTCAAAAGCTCTTAAAACAGCATCATTGTAAAAGGTACCACCTTGAACCACAATATGATCTCCTAAAGTTTCAACATCTCTTACTTTCATAACTTTTTGAATAGCATTTTTTATAACAGAATAAGAAAGTCCACTAGAAATATCTCCAACAGAATATCCTTCTTTTTGAGCTTGCTTAATTTTTGAATTCATAAATACTGTACATCTTGAACCTAAGTCTACTGGACGTTTGGCATTTATTGCTTCTTTTACAAATTCAGATATATCTAAATTTAAACTTTTTGCAAATGTTTCAATAAAAGAACCACATCCAGAAGAACAAGCTTCATTTAACATTATATTATCTATAGAGCCATTTTTCATTCTGATGTATTTCATATCTTGACCACCAATGTCAACAATACTTGTAACATCAGGTTCAAAAGTTTTAGCTGCTGTATAATGTGCAATTGTTTCTATCTCATTTAAGTCAACATTTAGGGCTGTTTGAATTAGCTTTTCACCATATCCTGTGACACCACTATATCTTAAAATAGCTTTTTCGGGTAGTATTTTATATAATTGTTTCAACATATTCATAACGCTTTTTAAAGGATTGCCTTCGTTACTTCCGTATAAAGAATAAAGTAATTTTCCATCTTTATCAATTAAAACAATTTTTGTTGTAGTAGAACCAGCATCAATACCTAAATAACAATCTCCAGAATAGTTTTCTATGTTTGCTCTTTCTACTTTTGCTTTGTCATGTCTTTCTTTAAATCTTTCATATTCATCTTTAGTTTTAAATAGTGGATCTAAAGGATGTGATGTATTATCATGTGAATTTTTTAGATTTTCTATTTTTTGTTCTAATTGTGTAGTTGTAATAACTTCAGTATCAAATGAATCTAGTGC
>CALXXK010000146.1 GCA_944392675.1 uncultured Clostridia bacterium | reverse complement strand
AATAAAAAAAATAAATAAAAAAAATAAATAAAAAAAATAAATAAAAAAAATAAATAAAAAAAATAAATAAAAAAATAAATAAAAAAATAATTTAAAAAAATAAAGTTAAATAAAAAGGTGGTTTGATTTTGAAAATAAATAAATTAAAAATAAACGGATATGGAAAAATAAAAAATAAAGAAATAAATTTAGGAAAAAATATTAATTTAATTTATGGAAAAAATGAATCAGGAAAATCAACAATATTAAATTTTATAACAGACTCATTTTATGGAATTTCTAAAAATAAAAAAGGAAAAGAACATTCAAATTATGAAAAATATTTACCATGGACGGGTGAAGAATTCTCAGGAAAAGTAGAATATGAATTAGATAACAAAGAAAAATATGAAATATTTAGAGATTTTAGAAAGAAAAATCCAAAAATATTTAATGAAAATAAAGAAGATATATCTAAAAATTTTAATATAGATAAAAATAAAGGAAATGAATTTTTTTATGAACAAACAACTGTAGATGAAGATTTATTTTTATCAACTGTAGTGGTAAATCAAGAAACTGTAAAATTAAAGAAACAAGAACAAAATGTACTAATTCAAAAGGTTGCAAATTTAGTTGGCACTGGAGACGATAATGTATCTTTTAGAATAGCAATTGACAGGATAAATAGAAGACAATTAGATGAAATAGGAACAGAAAGGTCTAGGGAAAAGCCGATTAATATAATAAATAGAAAAATTGAAGAATTAGAAAATCAAAAGGAAGAATTAGAAAAGTATGTAAACATAAAGTATGAAATCGAAGAAAATAAAAATAATTTAATGAACGAAATTTCGACTTTAGAAAATGAAAATAATTTTTTAAATGACATAAAATTAATCAGTGAAAATGAAAAAATTGAAAAAGAAAAAATAAAATTAAAAGAAAATTTAGAAAAAGAAAATAAAGAAAAAATAAATGAATTAGAAAATAAAATAAATGATATAAAAAATAATAATAAAAATATTTTAGAAAATAATTTTGAAGAAAAAGAAAATAAAGAAAAAATAAATTCTAAAAAAATAGAAAAAAATAATAATTTATATTTACAAAAAAATAAATTAAATAAAAAAATAGTAATATTTTTTATTATTTTAATATTAATTAATATTTTACAATTTATTTTTATTAAAAATAAAATTTTTAAATATATTTTTCTTCTTACAGTACCAACGTATTTAATTTTTTCTATTTATTTAAAAAATAAATTAAATAAAAAAATAAAAAAAGAAGAAAAAATACAAAAAAATAATTCAGAAAAATTAGAAAAAATAAAACTAGATATAAATTTATTAAAAAATCAAAAAGAAATTTTAGAAAAAAATAATAATAAATTAAAAGAAGAAATAAATAATTTAAAAAATAATCTTAATTTAAAAATAAATTTAGAAAAAGAAAAAATAAAAAATAAATATTATGAAAAAATAGAAAAAAATAAAATAAATAATTTTTTGAATTCAGAAAATATATTTTTTGAAATTCAAGAAGTACAAAAAAATTTAAATAATAAAAAAATAGAATTACATACTTTGAATATTGATAAAGAAAATATAGAAAATAAAGTTGATGATTTATCAAAAATAGAAGAAAAACTAGTTAACAATAAAGAACAAAAAGTAAACTTAATTAATCTTGATAAAAGTATGAATTTGGCAAAAGAAATTTTGATGCAATGTTATGAAGAAATGAAAAATACAATAACCCCTAAGTTTACACAAAATTTGTCAGAAAATATTTCAGAGATTACAAATCATAAATATACAAAAATGCAGTTTAATGATATAGATGGTTTAGTAGTAGAATTAGAAAATGGAAATTATATACCAGCATCAAGATTAAGCATAGGAACAATGGACCAATTGTATTTATCATTAAGGCTTTCAATGGTAGAAGAATTATCGGAAGAAAAAATGCCAATAATTTTAGATGAGGTTTTTGCATATTTTGATGAAGAAAGATTAGAAAATATTTTAAATTATATAAATAAAAAATTCAAAGACAATCAAGTAATTATTTTTTCTTGTACTAATAGGGAAAAGGAAATTTTTGATAAATTTAATATAGAATATAATTATATAGAAATAGATTAATATAATCGTTACTCTCCAGCCCTTAGTACTATTTGATAATCTTTTAAGATTATCAAATAGTACTAAGGGCTGGAGAGTAACATATAATCATTTACAAATTAAGAACTTTTTATAAATTTGCTTGTAATTTAGCCAAAAAGAGAGTATAATATTTTAGATAATAAATAAAAGTTATTAAATAAGTTTAATATTAATAAAAAATAAAGTTTAGTTAAAAATTATAATATGGAGGTTTTTTATGTTTGAAAAATTAGAGGCAGTAGAAAAGAGATACGAAGAATTAACAAAATTAATAAGTGATCCAGAAGTTATAGCAAATCAAGCAGAATGGCAAAAGTTAATGAAAGAACATGCAAGCATAGAAGATATAGTTTTAAAATTTAGAGAATATAAAAAAGAAAAACAAGCAATGGAAGAAGCAGAAGAA
>CALXXK010000145.1 GCA_944392675.1 uncultured Clostridia bacterium | reverse complement strand
CCCTACAGCCCCGTCCCCAAATTCCCTATCTAAGGTCCGTCCCCATTATCCCGAATTTTAGGGATTGAAGGAACGTCTCCTATGTAGTATAATAAGAAAGAAGGAGTGAAAGTAATGGAAGAACAACAATATATAATAGAAAACCAAAATTCATTTGAACTAAGAGACATATTTGACTGTGGACAGTGTTTTAGATGGAATATACAGGAAGATAATAGTTATACAGGAGTATTTGACAAAAATGTAATAAATGTGAACAAAGAAGGTAATAAAATTATATTTAAAGGAATATGTGAGAAAGATATAAAACCTACAATTGAATTTTATTTTGATTTGAATAGGGATTATGAAAAAATAAAAAGTGAACTTTCTAAAATAGATGATAATATGAAAAAAAGTATAGAATATGGTAAGGGAATACGAATATTGAATCAAGATTTATGGGAGACTATAATATCATTTATTATTTCAGCAAATAACAATATTCCACGTATAAAAGGAATAATAGAAAGACTTTCAGAAAAATATGGTGAAAAAATAGAATGGAATGGAAAATATTATTATACATTTCCAACACCAGAACAGTTAAGAAATGTTACAGTTCAAGAGTATAGAAGTTTGGGATTAGGATTTAGAGATATAAGATTATATGAAACTACAAAAATGATATTAGATAAAGAAGTGGACTTAGAGCAAATGAAAAAAAATAAAAACACTGTAGAAGTAAGAGAACAACTATTGCGATTATCGGGGGTAGGTCCTAAAGTAGCGGATTGTATATTATTATTTTCTACTTTAAAGAGATTTGAAGTTTTTCCAATAGATGTATGGGTAAGAAGAGTTATGAATGATTTATATATAAAAAACGAAGATGAAACAAAAGTTAGTAAAAAGCAAATAGAAAAAATTGCAGTAGAAAAGTTTGGAAATTTGGCAGGTCTAGCGCAACAATATTTATTTTACTGGAGAAGAGAGGCTTAATTAATGTAATAGATATGTAATAAAAATGTAATAGAAAAATAATAACGATTATATTATTAGGGATAGTTAATAGTTAATACTATTAGCTATTTTTTTATATTTACAATGAAAAAAATTTTAAGTAAAATTATATAAAAATAATATTATAATTAAGGAGCATAGTGTTATGAAAAGAAAAATATTATCAATTTTAGTTATATTAATGTCAGTTTTATATTTAACAATTCCAATAAAAGTATTTGCTGAAACAGTAACAATTGAAAATTATGTAGCTTTTGGTGATAGTATAGCAACTGGATACGCATTAGAAGATTCAAATGATGGATATGTTAGTTTGGTTGCAGATGAATTAGGGGCTGATACTGGAAATTATGCAGTTTCAGGAATGAATAGTTCAGAATTTTTAAGTTTGTTAGAAGATAATGCACACCAATTAGAAATACAGAATGCAAATTTAATTACTATTTCAATAGGTTCTAATGATTTATTAGGAAAAATTCAAGAAATAGCTTGTAAAGCATTCGGATTAAATAAAGATGAAGTAAAAGATATTATTGAAGAATTAAAAAATGCATTTGCTAGTGCTTCAGCAACAGAAAAACTTACAATGATTAAAAATTTTTATACATCGCTAACAACTAAGGAAACAATTGATATGTTCCAACAAGCAATAGCAGACTATGAACAAAACTGGATAGATAGTGTACAAATATTAAGAACTCAAAATCCAAATGCAAAGATAATTGTAACAGAATTTTATAATCCATTTTATGGAATAGAAATTCCATTAGTAGGCTCAGGTGAAACAGAAACAATTAATTTTAGTGATTATGTAGAAACATATATAAGTCAAATGAATGCTATTTTAAATGGTAATGCAACTGATAATTATGAAGTAGCAAAAATACATGATAAATTTGATGTAAAAGGATTAACAAATGTTAATATAAGTTTAACGGATTTTAATATTGATCCACATCCTAATGTAGAAGGACATAAGGTAATAGCAGACACAATAATAGATTTATTACAAGTACAAGCAGAAGGTGAAGATATTAATGAATGTAATTTTTCTGAAATAGACGACCAAATATATACAGGAGATGAAATAAAGCCAGAACTTATGGTAACAGACGAGGAAGGAAATGTATTGGTCGAACATGAAGATTATGAATTATTTTATTCTAACAATGTAGAAATAGGTCAAGCAACTATAATTGTAAGTGGAATAGGCAAATATGCAGGAAGCCATACAATATATTTTAATATAGTAGAAGAAAGAGGTACTGGTAATAATAATGGAGGAAATAATAATTCCAACAATACTAATAATGGAATAAATAACAATGCTGGAAATAACAGAGTAAATGATACTACTGTTGCACAAAATAAATTGCCATTTACAGGAGATGTTTTAAAAACTATCATTTTAATTGGAATTTTGGGAACTATAGGATTTGCGATTGTAGTTAAAATAAAGGAAAAATATTATAATATATAATTAAATAAGTTAAAAAAATAGTGACTTTAATGAGGTCAAAATGATAAAATTTTATTTTGATCTCATTATAATTAACTTTAAGGGTAAACCACGGGCTATGCCCGTGGTAACGGAAAACTTATAGTTTTGAGCAAAGTAACAAAAATA
>CALXXK010000144.1 GCA_944392675.1 uncultured Clostridia bacterium | reverse complement strand
AATCGTGGATATAAAAATAATTATTTTGAAAATTTAAAGAAATTAAAACAAGGAGATAAAATTATATATAGATACAATGATTTTAGTAAAATATATATAGTAGAAAAACATGAGATTATTAAAGATACAGATTGGACTATGTTAGAAAGTACAGAAGAAAATAAAATAACTCTTATTACTTGTGTGGAAAATGAACCAGAGTATAGGAGATGCATACAAGGCATTGAAGAAAAAGCAAATTAAAGAAAGAAGGTATGATATTTGACAAAAAGCAGAAAAATTTTGAATATTATAGCAATATTACTAGCTATAATGTTATTATTTGTATTGAATTTTATGAATTTAACTTATGCAAATAGCAATATAAATTCAGCATATTTATATTCAACAGGAAATTGCGGAAATTTACTAAAATATAAAGGAATCGATGTAATAGTATATTATGTGGAATATCAAAATGAAGGTGTTAGTTATCCTGCATATTGTTTAGATAAAACAAAGGCAGGAGTAGATGTAAATAAACCATATACAGTTTCTATTCAAGATATGATAAATGATGTTGAATTATGGAAAATCATAATAAATGGATATCCATACAAAAGTATAGAACAGTTAGGAGTTGCTAATAAAGAAGAAGCTTTTACAGCAACAAAACAAGCTATATATTGCTATATACATGGAAATAATCCAGCTGATTATTCTCCAATAGGAGAAGCGGGCAATAGAACACTAAATGCATTAAAAAACATTTTAACAAATGCCCAAAAATCTACTGAAACTAAAATTTCAAATACAATAACTATAAATAGAAATTCAGAAAAATGGGAGCAAGATAGTATTGACAAAAACTATGTCTCAAAAACATATTCTATATTAAAAGAAGGACAAATAAAAGACTATAAAATAAGTATAGAAAATGAAAATGGAGCAGAATTAGGTGGTATAAAAATAACAGATGAAAAAAATAATGAGAAAAATAATTTTAATGCTGACGAAAATTTTAAAATATTAATTCCAATAAAAGAAATGACAGATAATAGGCAAATAAAAATAAATGTAGAAGCAAAAATTGAAACAAAACCAATATTATATGGTAAAGCACCAGATGCTAGTCTTCAAGATTATGCTTTAACAGCAGCTACATATGATGATGGAACAGGATATATAAAAGAAAAATATGAAAAAAATGAAACAAAAATTAAAATAATAAAACAAGATTCTGAAACAGGAGAAAGATTAAAAGATGTTGAATTCGAATTACTTAATGAAAATAAAGAAACAATATATTCTGGGTTAAAAACAAATGAAAATGGTGAAATAATATTAGAAAATTTAATTCCTCAAAAGTATTTTATAAAAGAAACTAAAACAATTGATGGTTATGAAATTTATGATGAATTAATAGAAGTTAATGTAGGATTAAATGAAGAATTAACAATAACTATTAATAATAATAAAGAAGAAAAACCAACAGTTGAAAAAAATCAACAAGAATTAACAGTAAAAAAACTACCTGTTACCGGTAAATAAAATTTTTTATATCCTTTGTATTATAGAAAAATCAAAAATTTTCCTATAATATCAATCTTAAATTTAAATGAAATAAAACTACTTCTAATAATAGATCAAATTAGGAGTAGTTCTTTTTACGTTAGATAAAATAATACTTTGAGTTACTCAACTAAAATTTAAAATAAACATTTTATTAAAAAATGCATTTATTACAATGTAAAACAATAAAACGATTGCATGCAATTTTATTTACATAAAATTGAAACATGAACAATGGACGAGTACTTTAAAAAATTATTTATAAATCTTGAAAAAAAACATATAAACAAGTATAATATAAAACATAAAGAACAAAACTAAAATAAGGAGAAAAAGTAAAAATGTTATCACAAATAATAATTTTAATAATATTAATAGCACTTAATGCATTTTTTGCAGCAAGTGAAATAGCATATATATCGCTAAATGACGCCAAAATAGAAAAACAGGCAAAAGAAGGAAACAAAAAAGCAAAACAAATACAAAAAATGTTAAAAACACCAAGTAAGTTTTTAGCAACAATACAAATAGGAATAACATTAGCAGGATTTTTATCAAGTGCATTTGCATCAGATACATTTGCAGACATATTAGCACCAATGTTAAATAATTTAATACCTGCAATTAGTATAGGAGTTTGGAGAAGTATATCAATAATAATTATTACAATAATCTTGTCATTCTTCACATTAGTATTTGGGGAATTAGTACCAAAAAGATTAGCAATGAAAAATTACGAAAAAATATCATTTGCAACAATAGGAATAATTAGAGGAATATCAGTAGTAACAGCACCATTTGTAAAATTATTAACATGGGTAACAAATGGAATATCAAAAATATTTGGAGTAGGAGAGAACGAAGAAGAAACAGTAACAGAAGAAGAAATAAAAATGATGGTAGACCAAGGAGAAGAAAAAGGAACAATAAAAGAAGAAGAAAAAGAATTAATAAACAATGTTTTTGAATTAAATGATATAACAGTATCAGAAATAATGACTCACAGAAAAGATATATTTGCAGTAGATATAAATATAAGTAAAGAAGAATTAATAGAAGAACTTTCACAAGAAGAATAT
>CALXXK010000143.1 GCA_944392675.1 uncultured Clostridia bacterium | reverse complement strand
ATCCCTAAGCTCCCTAAAGCCTTGTCCACATTTTTCCCTATATAGGTCCGTCCCTTTGTTCCCGAAAATTAGGGATTGAAGGAACGTCCCCTAAGAAAAGGAATGAGATATAAAATGAAGAAAAAAGTTTTATTAGGAATGAGTGGAGGAGTAGATAGCTCAGTATCAGCAATTTTGTTACAACAACAAGGATATGAAGTAATAGGATGCACAATGGAATTATGGGGCAAAGATGAACAAAATAAAGCTATAGAAGATGCAAAAAATGTATGTCAGAAATTAGGCATTAGGCATTATGTTTTAAATTATAAAAAAGAATTTCAATGTCATGTGATAGATAATTTCATAAATGAATACAAAAATGCAAGGACACCAAATCCATGTGTAGAATGCAATAAAAACATAAAATTTGGAGTATTGTTACAAAAAGCAAAAGAATTAGGATGTGAGTATATAGCGACTGGACATTATGCTAGGATAGAATACTCAGAAGAATATAATAGATATGTGTTAAGAAAGTCCAAAGAAGAAAAGAAAGATCAGACATATTTTTTATATTCAATTCCAAAAGAAGAGCTACAACATATATTATTTCCTTTACAAGAATATACAAGTAAACAAGATACAAGAAAAATTGCTAAAGAAAATGGACTAGAAGTTTCAGAAAAAAAAGATAGTCAAGAAATATGTTTTATACCAGATAATGATTATAAAAAATTTTTAAAAGATAATATAAATGAAAAAGTAAAAACAGGAAATATTGTATTAAAAACAGGAGAAATATTAGGAAAACATCAAGGATTAACAAATTATACAATAGGTCAAAGAAAAGGTTTGGGTATATCATATAAAGAGCCATTATATGTTATAGATTTAAATAAAGAAAAAAATGAAGTAATTGTGGGAACAGAAAAAGATTTATTTTCAAAAACTTTATATGCAAAAAATGTTAATTGGTTAGTATTTGAAGAGTTAAATAGTAAAATTGAATGTTATGCAAAAGTTAGATACAGAGCAAAAGAAGCAAAGGCAATTGTGAAAAAAGATGAAGAAAAAATAAAAGTAGAATTTGATGAGCCACAAAGAGCCATAACACCAGGACAATCAGTAGTATTCTATGATGAAAAAGGAATAATATTAGGTGGAGGAATAATAATATAAATATAAGATAGTATTAATAGATGTACTTAAATAATGAATTCGATATATGAATAATTTAGTAATTTTTATATAAAATAACTTGTATAATAAAGTTAATTGTGATATAAATATATATAAATTAAGCTATGAAAGGCGGTATTAGAATGGAAGAAGAAACAGATATGAATGCAAAAACAATATTAATAGTAGATGATGAACAACCAATTGTAGATATTTTAGTATATAATCTTCAAAAAGAAGGTTATAAAACAATAGAAGCAGGAGATGGAATAACAGCAGTTGATATGGCATTAGATCAAAAGCCAGATTTAATTCTACTTGATATAATGTTACCAAGATTAGATGGATTATCAGTATGTAAAAGAATAAAAAATTCATTAAATGTTCCAATACTAATGCTTACAGCTAAAGACTCAGAAATTGATAAAATATTAGGATTAGAATTGGGAGCAGATGATTATATAACAAAACCATTTAGTGTAAGAGAACTAGTTGCAAGAGTAAAAGCAAATTTAAGAAAAGTAGAAGCTGTTTCAAATTCTAATATTGATTATACAAAAAATAATGAAACTAAAAAGGAAAATAGAATAGTCGTAGGAGAATTAGAATTAGATTTAGATAAATTTGAAGTAAGAGTTAGAGGAGAGATAATAGATTTAACATTAAGAGAATTTGAAGTGTTAAAATTTTTAGCAACGCAACCAGAACAAGTAGTAACAAGAGAAACGCTACTTGAAAAAGTATGGGGATATGAATACTATGGTGATATTAGAACAGTTGATGTAACAGTTAGAAGAATTAGAGAAAAAATAGAAAAAGATACATCAGCCCCAAAAATTTTAATAACTAAAAGAGGAGTAGGATATTATATAGCTTCAACATAGGAGATAGGAAAAATGTAGGCAGAGATTTTGTCATTTTGTCATTTTGGGGACGCGTCCAAAAATAACAATTTTAAATATTGAATATTAATAAAATTCTTATAGTAAACAGTAAAATTGTTATTTTTGGACGCGTCCCCAAAATGACAAAATGACAAAATCCCACTCCCAAAATTCCCTATCCAGCTCGTCCTCATTTTCTATAAAAGGAAAGGAAAGAAAAAATATGTTAAGAAATGAAACAAGAAAAATCATGGTAGGAAATGTACAAATAGGAGGACAAAATAAAGTAGTAATACAATCAATGTGCAATACAAAGACAAAAGATATCGAAAGTACAGTAAAACAGATATTAGAACTAGAAAAAGCAGGATGTGAAATAATAAGAGTAGCTTGTTTAGATTTAGAAGATGCAAAAGCAATCAAACAAATAAAAGAAAAAATACATATACCAATTGTTGCTGACATACATTTTGATTATAGAATAGCATTAGAAGCAATAGAAGCTGGAGTAGATAAAATACGTATAAATCCAGGAAATATAGGATCAGAAGATAGAGTGAAAAAAGTAGTAGATGCATGTAAAGAAAAACATATTCCAATAAGAATAGGAGTTAATGCAGGTTCATTAGAAAAAGAT
>CALXXK010000142.1 GCA_944392675.1 uncultured Clostridia bacterium | reverse complement strand
GTTCAGTTGGTTAGAACGCTAGCCTGTCACGCTAGAGGTCGACGGTTCGAGCCCGTTCCGGGTCGCCATTTTTTTAAATGGCTTCATAGCTCAGTTGGTAGAGCAGAGGACTGAAAATCCTCGTGTCAGTGGTTCGATTCCACTTGAAGCCACCAGATACTTTATATATTTTTAATAAAAATATGCGAGTTTAATTCTCGTTTAACAAAAATAATAAATTCAGAAGTAGTATATGCGAGAACTACTTCTTTTTTTGTAAAAATATGAATTATGATAAGAATTCTTTCACATTTGGAAAAAGCATTTACTTATTTACCTATTGAAAGTATGATAAAAAATCAAGAAGAATATTATACTACTATTCAAATAGAAAATTTTACAAACTAAGTTAGATAAAGCATATATACCAATTAAAGAAATGGCAACAAAAATAGTTGAAACAACTGAAGGAGTAAAATTTTAGGTAATAATGCAAATGAAAGTAGTAAAAATTAAATAAAAAATTCAAAGGAAGAGATAAAAATGAGAATACTAGGAATTGACCCAGGATTTGCAATAACAGGTTATAGCATAATAGATTATATAGGAAACAAATTCAAACTAATAACATCAGGAGCAATACTAACAGATGCAAAAACATCATTTCCGTTAAGATTAGAAAAGATTTATTATGAATTAAAAGACATAATAGAAAATTATAAACCAGACTGCATGTCAATAGAAGAACTATTTTTTAACAACAATGCAAAAACAGCAATAAATGTAGCACAAGCAAGAGGAGTAATACTAATGACAGCAAGGATAAATAAAGTAGACACATATGAGTATACACCTCTTCAAGTAAAGCAAGCAGTAGTAGGATATGGAAGAGCTGATAAAATACAAGTACAACGAATGGTAAAAATGATTTTGAATACTGAAAAATTACCAAAACTAGATGATATAACAGATAGTATGGCTATTGCAATTTGTCATGCACATTCAGCAAAATTTGCTGAAAAACTTTGAAAAATAATATTAGTTAGTTATGAGGATGAATTATATTGAAAAAAATAGAAGAATTAGAAAAAGATTTAAATAATGAAAAATTAGAAAGTGTATATTTTTTATATGGAGAAGAACAATATCTATTAGAAACAATTGTAAATAAAATAAAAAAAATATTTGGAGAATGCATAAAGGGTATAAACTATATTTTAATTGATGATACTAATATAAATAATATAATTTCAGATATAGAAACTCCAGCTTTTGGATATGAAAAAAAACTAATAATAGTAAAAAATTCAGGCATTCTAAAAAAAGAAGGAAAAAGAAAAAATGCAGAATTATCTAAAATAAAGGAGAGATTAAATTCATATCTAAAAGAAAATATAGAAATAATAAAACAAAGTGCAATAATTGTTTTTACAGAAGAAGAAACAGGTGCAAAACAAGAATTGTATAAAACAATAGATAAATTAGGAATTGTTTGTAAATTTGATTTTCAAAATATGTTACAATTACAAAAAAGATTAAAAATTATATGTAATGCATATGGAGTAAAAATAAGTGACAATAATTTAAAATACTTTGTAGAATGTGCTGGTACAAATATGCAAAATTTAATAAATGAAATAAGAAAATTGATAGAATACAAAGGAAATGGTGGAGAAATTGTCAAAGAAGATATTGACAAATTAACTATAAAGCAATTAGAAAGTGTAATATTTGATTTAACAGACAATTTGGGAAAAAAGGAAACAACTAAAGCACTAGAAGTATTAAAAAATTTAATTAGTCAAAAAGAACCATTACAAAAAATATTAATAACTTTGTACAATCATTTCAAAAAAATATACATAACGAAACTTTCAGAAAAATATGGAAAGGAAATCACAACAAGTTTGCAATTAAAACCAAATCAAATTTTTTTGGTAAATAAATATAAAATGCAATCAAAATATTTTAAAGAAAAAGACTTAAAAAATATATTACAGGATTTAAGAGATTTAGACTATAATTACAAAAATGGAATCATAGATTTACAAATAGGATTAGAGTCAATACTTTGTAGATATTGTTAAAATATAAAATTGTAATGATTCACAAGCTAAATTAATAATTCATGTAATTAACCAAGATTGTAAATTATAATAATTGTCAAAATAAATTACCAAAAATGTATAAATTAATCATCTATTGATAAAAATAAGAACAAATAATATTATCAATAGGTGATTTTTATGTTTATAAAAAATAAAAAAATTATGATAGTTCTAATTATAATTTTAAGTATAATAGCAATATTAATTACAATATATTCAGAGAAAAACACTGTAGAAGTTTTATCAAAATACGGTTCAAGAGGAGAAGAAGTAAGACAAATACAAACAAAATTAAAAAGATGGGGATATTATAACGGAAATGTAGATGGAATTTATGGAAGTCAAACACAAGAGGCAGTAAGGTATTTCCAAAGAAAAAATAACTTGAAAGTTGATGGAATAGCAGGACCAGAAACATTAAAAGCCATGGGAATATTTAACTCAAGTTCATCTTCATCATCAAGTACAAGTTCAAATTCAAGTAATTTAAACTTACTAGCAAGAATAATTTATGGAGAGGCAAGAGGAGAACCATATACAGGACAAGTAGCAGTTGGAGCAGTTGTAATGAACAGAGTAAAAAGCAGTTCATTTCCGAATACAATATCAGGAGTAATATATCAATCAGGAGCATTTGACGCTGTTAGAGATGGTCAAATAAATTTAACACCAGA
>CALXXK010000141.1 GCA_944392675.1 uncultured Clostridia bacterium | reverse complement strand
TTTAGTATTAGTCTTACTTTCAAAAACAAACAATTTATTAGTTATATATGCAAATAAAACAGCACAAAACCATGATAAGCCACTACTTGTAACAGGTTCAATACCTATAAGTCTTGCAAAAATAAAATAAGAAATAAAATTAACAACTGTAGATAAACCGCCAAATATCAAATAATTTATAATTTCTTTATATTCGAAATATAATCCTTTTATTACTCTAAAATTAATATTTTTTAAATTCACATCACTTAATTTAATTTTCTCAATATCCTTTTTCATCTTAAAATCAATCCTTTTAACTAATTTTTTTAATTATACCACACTGTTGAAACATGTCAAATATTAACCCAATTAATATTAATATTTATAGTTTCTTTGAAAATTATATTGACAGATAAACCTAAAAAATTATCAAATAATGTTAGAGTTGAGTAATAACAATAATGTAATAATGTACAAATAAATTTTATCAAATAGGTTGAAAAAATAAGCTCAATGATATATAATATAAGTCAAAATAAAAAAGAGACTTAAAATAAAAAAATAATATTAGAAAGGAATGAAAACAATATGGCAAAAATATTAGAAGATATTTCAAGAACATTTAATGAATTCTTATTATTACCAAATTTAACTGACGAAAGATGTATACCAGACAAAGTATCATTAAGAACACCACTTGTAAAATTTAAAAAAGGAGAAGAAGCCAAATATTATGCAAATGTACCAATGGTATCAGCAATAATGCAATCAGTATCAGGAGAAGAAATGGGAATTGCATTAGCTCGTGAAGGAGGAGTAGCATTTATATATGGTTCACAATCAATAGAATCACAAGCCAGAATGGTTAGAAATGTAAAAAAACATAAAGCAGGATTTATAGTAAGTGACTCAAATGTAAAATCAGATACACCATTAAAAGATGTATTAGAATTAGTAAATCAAACAGGGCATTCAACAGTAATGATAACAGAGGATGGAACAGCTTCAGGAAAATTTTTAGGATTAGTTACAGATAAAGATTATAGACTTTCAAGAGATGATATGAATGCACCAATAGAAAATTTTATGACACCTAAAGAAAAATCAGTATGGGCTAATGAAGGAATTAGTTTATCAGAAGCAAATGATATAATATGGGAAAATAAAATAGCATGCTTACCAATATTAACTAAAGAAGGAAATCTAAAATATTTAGTATTTAGAAAAGATTATGAAGAAAGAAAAAATAATCCTAATTCTTTATTAGATGAAAATAAAAGATATATAGTAGGTGCAGGAATTAATACAAGAGATTATGAAGAAAGAATACCAGCTTTAGTAGAAGCAGGAGTAGATATGATTTGTATGGACTCATCAGATGGGTATTCTGTATGGCAAAAAAATACAATAGATTATGTAAGAGCTAAATATGGAGACAGTGTAAAAATAGGAGCAGGAAACGTTGTAGATAAAGAAGGATTTAGATATTTAGCACAAGCAGGTGCAGATTTCATAAAAGTTGGAGTTGGTGGAGGTTCTATCTGTATAACTCGTGAAACTAAAGGTATAGGAAGAGGACAAGCATCAGCATTAATAGATGTAGTAGCAGCACGTGATGAATATTTTGAAGAAACAGGAATATATATACCTGTATGTTCAGATGGTGGAATAGTACATGACCATCATATAACAATAGCATTAGCTTTAGGGGCAGATTTTGTAATGATGGGAAGATATTTTGCTAGATTTGATGAAAGCCCTACAAGAGTAGTAAAAAAAGGAAATGGATATGTAAAAGAATATTGGGGAGAAGGTTCAAATAGAGCAAGAAATTGGCAAAGATATGATATGGGAGGAGACAAAAAACTTTCTTTTGAAGAGGGTGTTGATTCATATATCCCATATGCAGGAAGCTTAAAAGAAAATTTAGCAATAACAGTTGCAAAAATAAAATCAACAATGTGTAACTGTGGTAGTGTAACAATACCAGAATTCCATGAAAAAGCAAGATTAACTCTAGTTTCAGATGTTAGTATTTCAGAAGGAAGTGCACATGACGTAATACTAAAAGAAATTGACAATCAATATAAATAGTTTTTGATAAGCTGTAACAATTTAATAGTCTATAATAATAGATTATTAATAAAGGAGAGTGAAAAAATGGAAAAGAAAAGAATATTAACAGGAGATAGACCAACAGGAAAATTACATATAGGTCATTATTTTGGATCTTTAAAGAAAAGAGTTGAAATGCAAAACTCAGGTGAATATGACATGTATATATTGATTGCAGATGTTCAAGCATTGACAGATAATTTTAATAATCCAGAAAAAGTAAGAAAAAATGTAAGAGAAGTAGCAATAGATTATTTATCAGTAGGAATTGACCCAAGTAAAACAACAATATATATACAATCAATGATACCAGAAACAGCAGAATTAACAGTATATTATTCAAACCTAGTAACTATAGCAAGACTTCAAAGAAATCCAACAGTAAAAACAGAAATAGCACAAAAAAAAGAATTATTTGGGGAAAGTGTAACTTATGGATTTTTAGGATATCCAGTAAGCCAAGCAGCCGATATAACAACATTTGAAGGAGAGTTAGTACCTGTAGGAGAAGACCAAGAACCATTAATAGAACAATGTAGAGAAATTGTAAGAAAATTCAATAGTATTTATGGAGAAGTTTTAGTAGAGCCTAAAATTGTATTATCAGAAGGAAAAAGAATTAAAGGATTAGACGGAAATGAAAAAATGGGAAAATCATTAGGAAATGCAATATATTTATCAGACTCAGAAGAAGAAATAACAAAAAAAGTTATGAGTGCAGTAACAGACCCAAATAGAATAAAAAAAGATGATTTGGGAAATCCTGATATATGTATGGTTGCATATTATCACAACTTATTTACTCCAAAAGAAGACGTAAAAACAGTATGTGA
>CALXXK010000140.1 GCA_944392675.1 uncultured Clostridia bacterium | reverse complement strand
ACTAGAAAAATAAAAAGAAATATGATAAAATAATAAATATTAATATTTAGGAGTAAGAAATGCCAAAATTTTTTGTAAACAATAATCAAATAAAAGACAATAAAATAGAAATAATTGGAGAAGATATAAAACATATAAAAAAAGTATTAAGAAAAAAAGTAGAAGATGAAATAACGATTTGTGACACAGAAAGCTCTCAAGACTATTTATGCAAAATAGCAAAAATAGATGATGAAAAAATTGAATGTGAAATATTAGAAAAAATAGAAGGAATAGTGGAACCAAGAATAAAAGTAACTATATTTCAAGGATTACCAAAAGCAGATAAAATGGAATTAATTATACAAAAATCAGTAGAACTTGGAGTAAATGACATAACACCAGTAGAAATGAATAGAAGTATAGTGAAGTTTGATAATAAAGATAAAGAAAAAAAATTACAAAGATGGAGAAAAATATCAGAAGTAGCATCAAAACAGTGTGGAAGAAATATTATACCAGATATAAATGAAATAATAAATGTAAAAAATATTTGTAATTTATGTCCTAATTATGATATAGTGTTAGTAGCATATGAAAATGAAAAAACAAATAGATTGAAAGATGAGATTAAAAAATTAAAAAATAATACTAAAAAAGACCTAAAAATAGGTGTAGTAATAGGACCAGAAGGTGGAATAGAAGAAAAAGAAATAGAACTATTAAAACAATCAAATGCAAAAATCATAACATTAGGAAAAAGAATTTTAAGAACAGAAACTGTAGCATTAAATATTTTAAGTATATTAATGTATGAATTGGAAGATTAGGAGGACGAAATGAAACAAAAAACAATAGAAAATGCACATAAAAAACAAGAAGAAAATAAGGTTAACGAGAAAGAAAATAAAAATCTTAAATCAGAAGAAAAAATGAAAAATAAGGAAACTGAAAAAAAAGATATTCAACAGAAGAAAGAAAATGAAGACAATAAATTATCGAAAAAAGTACCTAAAGAAATAAAAAAAAGAATATTAAAAAACATATCAGTTGCAATAATAGTAGTAGCATATTTTTTAATACTGATATTAGCTCATCAAAATATGAAACCTGAAAGATTAGCAGGAGATATAGAAATATTTGCAATAGCATATTTAGTATCTGGATTAATTGTTTTGGAAAAAGCATATAAAAAAGATAACGGAAAATGGGCAATTACGTCAATAGAATTACTAGTTTTAGCATTTCATACATTATCTATTAATCATATGGTTAACGTATTAAAATGCGATTTTAATACATATTTATTAATTTCATCAGGAGTATTTTCAATATATTTTATTTTAAAAGCTATAATCATATATACAAAAGATAGAAAAAAATATTTAGATAGTTTAAGTGATATTTCTCAAATAGTAAATGAAGATAAACCAATTATAAAAGAAGCAACTAAAAAATCAAAAAAAGTTGATAATAACAGTAAAGAAAGTGTTACAGATAATGTTGAAAAGATTGAAACAAGGGAAAATGACAAAAAAGATGTAGCAAGAAGTAAAAAAGGTGAAAAAAATAAAACAACATCTAAGCAAACAAAAACGAAAAAACAAGAAACAACAACTAGAAAAACAAAAGCCAAAAAACAGGAAACAACAGCTAAAAAAACTGTAACACCAAAAAGTAAAACAACAAAAAGTGCAACTAAAAAAGATATTTCAAACGAAGAAAACAATGTTGATGTCAAGAAAACAAGAAAGGCATCTGATAAAACGACAATAAAAGAAGATAAAAATGAAAAAGAAATCAAAACAAAAATAGATAATAAAGAAGAAAAAGCAAAAGACAAAGAAAAAACAAAGACCCCAAGGAAAACAAGTACTAATACAAGTAAAACATCAAAGAGTAAAACAAATACAACAAAAAAAGCAGAAACAACTAAAAAAACAGCAACTAAGACAAGAAAAACAAAAAAAGAGGTAAATAAAGATGATTAAAAGTATGACAGGGTATGGAAAAGCCAATATATCAAAAAATGAGAGAAATTATCAAGTAGAAATTAAGAGTGTAAATCATAGATATTTAGATATAAACATAAAAATGCCAAAGGCAATTAGTTATTTAGAAGAAGATATAAAAAACTGTATTTCTAGTCAAATAAAAAGAGGAAAAGTAGATGTTTTTATAACTTTTGAAAACAATTCCTCTGAAGGTAAAAATATAAAAATAAATACAGAAATTGCAAAAATGTACATAAATGAATTAAAAAAATTAGCTGAGAAAGAAAATATAAATTCTAATATTGAAGTAACAGAAATTTCGAAATATCCAGATGTTTTAAGCATCCAAAATGAGCAAGATGATAAAATAATAAGAACAGAAACTCTTGAAGTTGTAGAGTTAGCAGTGAATCAATTGGTTAACATGAGACAAACAGAAGGAAATAAAATAGCATCAGATTTAGCTAATAGAATACAAGATATAAAACAAAAAATTAAAGGAATATCTTCATTATCTACTGGACTTATTAAAGATTATGTAGTAAAATTAGAAACAAGGATAAAAGAATTATTGCAAAATCAAGAAATAGACGAAACAAGGTTAGCACAAGAAGTTGTGATTTATGCTGATAAATGTTCAGTAGAAGAAGAAATAACAAGATTAGATAGTCATATATCACAATTTAGTAATCTATTAAATTCAAATGAAGCTGTTGGAAAAAAATTAGATTTTATAATTCAAGAAATGAATCGAGAGACAAATACAATAGGATCAAAAGCAAATAATCTAGAAATAACAAATGATGTTATAGACATAAAAACACAAATAGAAAACATAAGAGAACAAGTACAAAATATAGAGTAGAAAGGATGATTTTATGCAATTAGTAAACATAGGATTTGGAAATATAGTTTCAGCAGAAAGAATAGTAGCAATAGTTAGTCCTGAATCAGCACCAATAAAAAGAATGGTACAAGAAGCAAAAGATAATAAAACTGCAGTAGATGCTACATATGGAAGAAGGACAAGAGCTGTATTAATTATGGACTCTGGACATATAATATTATCAGCAGTTCAACCAGAAACAGTAGGAGGAAGAATAGATAAGACGATATCACAAGAAGAAAT
>CALXXK010000139.1 GCA_944392675.1 uncultured Clostridia bacterium | reverse complement strand
TTAGTAATCCATTCCAAAATCCTAAAATAACTTGTTTTCAATTTCTATCATAAAAGTAATTGTTACCATGCACAATTCATTGTGAATGCTACTTTATTTTCATCTGTTTGTACATTATATATTGGTAATAATTTTGTGGCATTTGCTGATGTTTCTACTGTATCTTTATTGCTCATTGTTGTTGCTAGTCCTAAAAGTAATACAATTGTTATTACTGATACTAAATATGCATATATTTTTTCTTTGTTGAATATCAAAAACATAAAAAAACCTCCAAGTTAAAGCTATTTAATTTTATGCTTTACTTTGAGGTTTCATTACTAATTTTTAATTATATTTTTAATATTCACTATTTATATATTCTATATATTCTTCTAAGCACATACCTAATTCTTTAATTTTTTTAGCATGTTCTTGTCCGACATACCTCCAATGCCAAGGTTCATATAAGATTTTTGTTATATTTTCTTTTTCCTTAGGATATCTTAAAATAAAACCATAATTTTGTGCATTTTCTTTTAACCATGTAAAAGCTCTAGTTTTTTCAAAACTTTCATCCACATAATTAAAATCTACCGCTAACCCCAAATTATGCTCACTCTGTCCTGGCTTAGCTAATTGATTCTCTGTTAGCACTTTTGCTTCTTCCTGATTTTTGCCTTGTCTTAAATATTTATTTATACTATTATTATACAATTGTTGTTGATATTCTATCGTTCTATATGCTGATTGAACCCATATATTACTTATTCCAGAATTTCTCATTGCTAATATCATGTTATTTAATTCATCTATTGCTCTTTTATCAAACTTTCTAGTTTTATCTATATTTGCTAATTCAATTTGATAATTTTCTGGTAATGGATTTTCACTATTTACTAAGATTATTTTCCAGTCATCAATTTTTTTATTTTCTATATTTTGATTGTATTCTTCCTTGTTTGAGTTTTCTATACTCCTATTTTCATTATTTTTTATATTTGTATCTTCGTTTGTTTCTATATTTGCTGAAACTTCTAAAGTTTGCTCATTTTTTTCATTGATTTGTTTGTTATTTTTTACTATAAAAATATATGTTATCATAAAAAATATTATTATTAGAATGATTATTAATACTGCTATTAGTATTTTTAGTATATTATTTTTCATTTTTTCACCTTATATATTTTTCATTAATTTTTCTGTTTCATAATAATTATAACCATATCCTCCTATTATTTCTCCTGTTGTTGCATCTATATAATAAGAATAATACTTTCTTCCTTGTTGTTCTAAATTATTATTTAAATCATATTCTAAGCATACAACCCATACTAATCTTACTCTATTGTCTGTTTCATAATACACATATTGTTCTCCTTCTTTTGGTGTCTCTACTCCTTTTTCTCTTTTATATACTTCACTATTCATTTTTTCAATTCTTTTTTCTACTTGAACATTAATTATATTATATTCAGTTTGTATTTGTTTATCTTTTTTTTCTGCTATTTGTATTGCTTGTTCTTTTGTTATTTCTTCTGGATTATTTTCATATTTGCTATTTTCAATGCAAAAGTTATATAATTCATTTATTCCTGGAATCCAAGCTACTGAAATGGTTTCATATGGATTTAATAAATTATCATATTTTTTATAAAATGTTGCATACCATATGTATACATCTTTTTCATTTTCTGCGTTTCCATTTAATTTTACTAGTTCATATTCTGAATCATCTAGCTTATATTTATTACAAAATTCTTTTGCCACTTCTATTGCTTCTTTTCGTGTAGATCGACTATTTACGATGTCTTTTCCTGTGGTTGATGAATAAATTTCTTTAAATTCTCCTGTATTACCATCTATGTTTATGCTTACTGGAGTATCAGTGTATAATAACCATTCACTTTTATTATCTATAAAATTCTTACTTATAAAACTATTTTTTATTTTTAAATCTGTATATCCAAACCTTTGTAGTATTTCATTTCCTATTTTTATTGCTTCGTCTTGGCTGATACACTCTTTTCTTTCTTCTTCTGTTACTTCTGTACTTAATGTGTATTTTTGTGGTTCTTTCCAAATTGTTTTATAGCTTTGTGTTGTTGCATATACTAGACCTACAGATATTCCTATTGTTAATACAAATGTTGCAACTAGTTTTAAAATATTTTGAGTTGTATTTTTGAATTTAATGTTATAAAATTCTTCTTTCTTTTTACTTGTCTTTTGCTCTTTATATTTTTCATATACTTCATTTAGATATTCTTTATCAGACATCATATGTATATCCCTCGCTTTCTAATAATTCTTTTAATTTCTTTTTGGCTCTATGTAATAATCCTTTAACTTGTGCTATGCTTTTATCCATTATTCTAGCGACCTCCTTATATTTAAATCCTTCAAAAATTGTTAGATAAATTATTTCTTGATATTCTGGTTTTAATTTTTTGATGATTTTTCTTATTTTTTGATTTTCTGAGTTTTTAAAAACTATTTCTTCTAAATCATTATCTTCAATACATAGATTTTCATATTCTAAAATTTTAATTACCTTTTTTTCTTTTTTTATATAATTTATTGCTCTACATTTTGCTATCATATATAAATATGTTTTAAATGAATATTTGAAGTCATATTGTTCTTTATTTAATAGTAAATATACAAAAACATCTTGTGATATATCTTCTGCTATTTGTGTATTTTTTGTATATGTAGAAATAAAATATATTATATGATCTTTGTATTTTAATACTAAACTTTCAAATGCTTTATTGTCTCCATTTAAATATTTTTTGTATAGTTTTTTATCTGTTAGTTCGTTTTGCATTAATTTTCCTCCAATTTGTTTTGTAGCCCATTTTTGTCTTTTTCAATTATTATACAATTGAATTTATATTTTTGTTTCACTTTATAAAATAAATTTATACTTTTTATAATAAATATCAAAAAAGGACAACATATAATAATGTTATCCTCTACTTAATTTTATTTACTATTTTATTAATAATATCTATCATAGCTCCAATTATCATATATATCATCATATACATCATGATAATATTCACTATTTATTGCTTCATTAAAGATTGATATTGCGCTAATTAGAATTACAGCAATTATTACAATTGATAAAATTATCCCTACTATACCTGTTATTACTCCTGATAATGCCATTCCTTTATTTATTGATTTTAATGACATTGCTCCAAATATAATAGCTAGTATTCCACAAGG
>CALXXK010000138.1 GCA_944392675.1 uncultured Clostridia bacterium | reverse complement strand
ATTTTGGTTTTTGTAAATAATAAGATTATCAAAAATATTGCTAATGCACACATTACTTCTTTTTCGTTTGTAATTGTCATTGGAAGATGTTCATTAATATTTTGAGTTGTGTTTCCTTCCATTGTTTTTACTAGATATGTGTATGGTGTTGTTCCTAGTGGAGTTAAAAATCCTGTAAATATACAAATAATCATAATGATTATTATCCATTTTACATTATCTCTTTTTTCTAGTTTTATTTTATATGGATTTCTTAATTCTTTACTTCTTCTTATTTTTATTTTATCTGATTTTTCTTCTATTAGTTTTAGTTTTGCTTGTAGTATTTCTATTTTTTCTTGATTATTACCATTTTTCTCTAATCTCTTTATTTTTCTTTTTAATAATTTAATTTTATTTTTTTTGTAAAAGACTATTTCTCCTAATAATGCAATTATATATTCTGCTATATATGGTAAATATAGGACAAAGTAAAATGGAAATACCGCTACATGTAAATTGGCTATAATTATTGGAATAATAATTAAACCAACTGCATATCTCTTTTTCCTAGTTTCTATAAATTTTTCTATAAAGTAAATTGTTAATATAAATAATATAAAAGTTACAAGTTGTGCTCTTGCTGTTATATAACTTCTTATTAAATACATTGCTCCAATTGTAACTAAAAATGATATAACTTGATTTTTAGCAAGTTTTGTATTTACTAAATAAATTGATAAACCTAGCAAACATGACAAAATACAAGTAGTAACATATATCCCTGTCATTCCAAATGCAGAATAGATGTAATATGTGATTAAATCATATCCCCAATGTGGATATGTATATGATAAATCTTGATGCCAAGAAAATGGGTCTTGCATGTCTATACCATATTTGTCTATGTGTTCTCCTATTTTTATTGTATAATATGTGTCATTTTGCAAAGTTACTGGTGTTATTGAAATACAAAATATAATTATTAGTATTATTGCTAAAATTGTGAATTTCACACTATTACTTATTTTGCTTTTACTTTCTTTATTTTTAGAAGTTTTTTCTTTAATTTTAGGCTCTTTTTCTTTGTTTCTAAATATTTTTTCTGAAATCTTGTTTCTTTTCTCTTTGATTTCAGTTATTTTTTCTTTAAGCTTAGGTTCTCTCTTTTTCATTCAACAAATTCCCTTCTTGTTTTTTTCAAATTATATCAAAAAAAGTTCCAAAAGACTAGTCTTTTAAAACTTTTTCCTAGATTAACTATTTAGATATTAATATTATACAGCTTCTTTGTTTTCAACTGTTTCTTCTTTTTCGTTATCTTTTTCTTCAATAACTTCTAGGCTACCTATAGAAACTTCATATGCTACTCTGTTTTCAACTGTACCATCTTCATGTTTCTTTTCGTATGTTCTTGATTGAACTCTTCCTACTACTTTAACTTGACTTCCTACTTCTAAAGTTTGACAAAATCTTGCATTTCTTCCCCATGCTATACATGGAATATAGTCTGATTTGTTATATGCTCTATTTACAGCTAATAAAACATCTGCTATTTCTCTTCCAAATGGTGTCTGTCTATAAATAGGTGCTTTACAGATAAATCCTATTAAAACAACTTCGTTTGTGACGATATCTTTTCTTACGATATCATTTTCTTCTTCTTCATCTTTTACTTCTGCAATATCTTTTGCAAATACTGTTAATATAAGTCTATTTTTTTCGTTTTGATAACTATTGTATGATCTAAATTGACCTTTTATTAATAGTTTTTTGCCTTCTTCTAAAGTATCTTCTTTTAATAATCTTTCTGAAACTGTGATTGGTATTATGTCAAAGTTTCCACTTAAACGTGGTATTGATAAATTAAATGAATAAAAACTTTCTCCATATATTTCATGGCTAAATTTCTTTTCTCCTGTAACTTTTCCTACTAATGTTAAGTAGTTGTTTTCTAAATAATTTGTATCCAATTTTATTTCCTCCCTATTTTTTTATTTTATCAATTGTGTTTTTTTCTTTACGCTCATTTAACTTACAGTTAACATTATACACTATTTTTTTGGTTTTGTCTACATAAAAAGTTAATTTTTTTAAAAAATGTTATCTTTTTCCTTTATTTTTGCTATATTTCTTCTTTTATTTCTTCTTTATATATCAAAGTTATGATATATATGACTAAAATTTCATAGATTTTTAAATTACAATTTTCTTTTTTATTAACCCTTTTTTCTTGAACTTCTATTATGTTTTGTTCTATGTCTTTTATATTTTTTTGTAAATAAATCAATATCTCGGTTTCTGTTACACTTGATATTGTTACTATTGCTTTGTGGTTTAATCCATATGTTATTATGTTTTTATTATAGTTTTGCAATAAACTTATATCTACATTTAAATCTGTATTTATTATTATATATTTTGCATTTTCACATAGTATTTTTATTGTATTCATATAGTTATTAAATTTTTCTATGTTTGCTTCTATTACAATTATTTCAAATTTTATGTTTTTTATATTTTCTATGCTTTTTAAATTAATATTAATTATATTCAGTTTTTTATTCTTTATGTTTTCCATTAAATTTAATTTAACGTTTTCAAAAGTTTTATTATCTGAAATTATTCCAATAAAAGACATATATCTATCCCCTTAATCTTTTATATTTTATATTATTTCCTTTATTGGTAATTTTATACATTATTTATTTTTTTATTTGAGTTCCGTTGCTATTTATTTCATAATTATCCTTATATATTAAATCAGATATTGTAACCACTTCTAGCCCTTTAGACTTTATATTTTTTATCAACATGTCTAAACTATTTGCTGTATTTTTTGTTCCATTATGGCTTAATATAATATCCCCAGCTTTTATTTTATCTTTTAATCTGTCCCACATTTGCTCTCCTGTGAGACCCGAATAGTCAAGTGTATCTAAGTTCCATTGGATGATATAATATCCTTTGTCTTGTGCTGCTTTTACTACTGTATTGTTGTATTCACCATATGGCGCTCTATATATATTTGTTCTTTTTCCTGTTATTTGCTCTATTTTATCATTGCTTTTTTCTATTTCTTCTATATTTTGTTCATATGTTAAATTGTTTACATGTGGATGTGTGTCACTGTGTGATGCTATTTCGTGACCTTCGTCTGATATTTTCTTTACCGCTTCTGGGAATTTTTCTATCCAGTCTCCTACCATGAAAAATGTTATTTTGGTGTTGTTCTCTTTTA
The DNA here is from genome assembly GCA_944392675.1 of uncultured Clostridia bacterium. Classification (GTDB taxonomy): domain Bacteria; phylum Bacillota; class Clostridia; order TANB77; family CAG-508; genus CAG-269. Next base: position 107 of record CALXXK010000138.1, on the reverse strand, counting down.
AAACTGTTAAAATTTGGTCTATATCGTCTGCATTCCAGTCGCAATTTCTTTTGTGATAGATTTTTGTTAAAATTAAAAGCAGATTTTATCTACTCTAAATTCACACT
>CALXXK010000137.1 GCA_944392675.1 uncultured Clostridia bacterium | reverse complement strand
GCACCGTTTCCAAATCCCTTTTTTGAAGGTTCGTCCCCATTATCCCGAAAATTAGGGATTGAAGGAACGTCCCCTTTATTGTTGTTCATTTGTTTCTTCTACTACATTTTCATTTTGTGTAGCATCTTCTAAGTTTGTTGAATTTGTCGAATTCGTATCATTTGGGCTACTATTATTTGTGTTTGTGTTATTTATTGGTTTTACTCCTATCTGATCTAAAAATTCTTCTGCATCCCATGTTCTATCATTTACTGATATATAATAATGTGTTACTCCTCCACTTATTGTCATATAAATATCATCTGCTCTTGGTTCAAATAATTTTTCACCTGCTGAATTTATTAATGTATACTTTTTATCTTTACATGCTACTAAAACATTGTAATTAGGAATTACTAATAAATTTAATGCATTTTTATTATTTGATGCAATATATCCTAAACTGTCATATTCAAAATCTATTAATTTATTTCCATTTTTATTATATATTGCCCATTTGTTATCTTTTTTTACAGGAATTAAGTTATCCATCAATAGATATTTATTTTTAATATCATTTTCTGTAAAGTTAGTTATATCTACCCCTATTTCATCATTTTCAATATATATTTTTATATTTCCTCTTACGTCTATAACTCCAAATTTATCGTCTTTTTCTGCTACATATAATCCAGCATCTTTATCTATTAATTCAATATTATCATATATAATCTGTACTTTTGTCTCTTTATTTTTAGATATAACTCCTACTTTTGCATTACTTTCTACTAAAAAATCTCCTGTTTCTGGTATATATGTAATATTATCATATTTAGGCTCTAATATAACATTTCCATCTGTATCTATTACTCCATATTGTTTATTTTTTTCATCTTTTAAAACTACTAGCATATTGTCTAATATAGTTTTTTGATTCACAAATTCTTCGCTTATTTCAGCATATCCATAATCCAATACAGTTGGACCATATAAACCTATTAAATATGGCAATGTATATATTGTTACTCTATTAGCATCAGCATCATAATTAAAGCTTACATTAAATCCTTCTTCTATAGCTTCAGATGTACCATATAATTGTCCATTAATAGCTTTTACTGGCTTTTTTATATATACATATTCATAATTTTCATCTTGTCCTGCTAAATCTAATTTATATATTTTATTAGATCCTAATGTAAAATTTGCAACTTCATTTTCTGATTGCACATAACATTTATTTGTAGATTCTGATTTAGCACTATATTCTCCACCAAAGCTGTCATATCCAAAGTATTCTGCAACTTGTCTTATTGGTAAATATACTGTGCCATCATCCTCAATTACTAATAATTCTTTTAATTTTTCGTTTGATGCTCCATTCAATGTTAATTTTAACATTGTTGACTGCACATAAGCTAAATAAATACTTATACCTATTATAATTAACAAAGTAATTCCTATTGATATTAACACTATTAATTTAGCTCTACTTTTTTTCTTCTGTTCCTTTGTTTGGAAACTTTCTTCAATTAAATTCATACATATACCACCTTTACTATTTTATATACCCATATTTCTTGTAGAATTCATCTTTGAATGTTCCTAAATTATCTCTCTCTATTTCTATTTTAACCTTTTCCATCAAATTAGTCAAGAACCTTAGGTTATGAATTGATAATAATCTAACACCTAAAATTTCATTTGCTTTTATTAAATGTCTTATATACGCTCTTGTATAATTTTTACATGTATAACAATCACATTCTGGGTCTAATGGTGTAAAATCTCTTTCATATGTTGCATTTCTAACTACAACTTTTCCGTTCCATGTCATCGCAGTTCCATTTCTTGCAATTCTTGTAGGCAATACACAATCACACATATCAACACCTGCCATTGCTGCTTCTATTAGATAATCTGGTGTTCCTACTCCCATCAAATATCTAGGTTTATCTTTTGGCATAAGTGGTGTCGTATATCTTAGAATATCAATAAATTCTTCTTTTGGCTCCCCTACACTTATTCCTCCTATTGCATAACCTGGTAAATCTAATTTTATTAAATCTTCTGCACTTTGTTTTCTTAAATCTTTATAAAATCCACCTTGTATAATTCCAAATAATGCTTGTGTATCTGTAGTTGTATGAGCTTCTTTGCACCTTTTTGCCCATCTTGTAGTTCTTTCCATAGAATTTTTCGTATATTCATATGTAGATGGATATGGACAACATTCATCAAAAGCCATTATTATATCTGCTCCTAAATCTTCTTCAATTTCCATGACTGATTCTGGAGAAAAGAAATGTTTACTTCCATCTAAATGAGATTTGAATTCTACACCTTCTTCATGTATAGTTCTTAAGTCTCCTAAACTAAATACTTGAAAACCTCCACTGTCTGTAAGTATTGGCCTGTCCCATCTCATAAAATTATGAAGCCCTCCTGCTTCTTTTACAATTTTATCTCCTGGTCTTAAGTATAAATGATATGTATTTGATAATATTATTTGTGCTCCTACCATTTCTTTTAGTTCTTCTGGTGTCATTGATTTGACTGTAGCTTGTGTTCCAACTGGCATAAATACTGGTGTTTGTATATCTCCATGTGGTGTATGTATCACTCCTCTTCTTGCTCCTGTTTGTTTGCATTCATGTAATAATTCATATGTTACTGCTGGTTTCATTTTTTCCTCCTAGATTATAAACATTGCATCTCCAAAGCTAAAAAATCTATATTTTTCTTTTACCGCTTCTTTATATGCTTTCATAATATATTCTTTTCCTGCTAAAGCAGATACTAACATTAATAGTGTTGATTCTGGTAAATGGAAATTTGTTATTAATCCATCTATACATTTAAATCTATATCCTGGATATATAAATATTTCTGTATCATCTTCTATTGGTTTTACCATTCCTGTCTTTTCATCAGCTATTGATTCTAATACCCTACATGATGTTGTTCCTACTGCAATTACTCTTCTTCTTTCTTGTTTTGCTTTATTTATTTTATCTACATCTTCTTGTTTTATATAAAAATGTTCTGAATGCATTTTGTGTTCTTCTATTGTTTGTTCTTTTACTGGTCTAAATGTTCCTATTCCTACATGTAGTGTTACATTTGCTATTTCTATTCCTTTTTCTTCTATTTTTTGTAATAACTCTGGTGTAAAATGCAATCCTGCTGTTGGTGCTGCTGCTGAACCTTCATATTTTGCATATACTGTTTGATATCTATCTTTTTCTTTTAATGTTTCATGTATATATGGTGGTAATGGCATTAATCCAATTTTGTCTAATATTTCATTAAATATACCTTGATATTTAAATTCTACTTTTCTTGTTCCTCCTGGCATTATTTCTAATAT
>CALXXK010000136.1 GCA_944392675.1 uncultured Clostridia bacterium | reverse complement strand
TGTACAAAAGGAATAAAAACAACATGTAGCTCAAAAATGTTAGAAAACTTTGTATCACCATATGATGCAACAGTAATGGAAAAAATAAATGATGAAAATATGATAGATTTAGGAAAATTAAATATGGATGAATTTGCAATGGGAGGTTCTACAGAATATTCATATTTTAAGAAAACAAAAAATCCATGGAATTTAAATAAGGTACCAGGAGGGTCATCAGGAGGAAGTGCAGCGGCTGTTGCAGCTAATATGGTACCATGGGCTCTAGGAAGTGACACAGGAGGGTCAATTAGACAACCAGCAAGCTTTTGTGGAGTTGTTGGATTAAAACCAACATATGGTTTAATATCAAGATATGGATTAGTTGCTTTTGCATCATCTTTAGACCAAATAGGACCAATAACAAAAGATGTTAAAGATGCAGCAATGCTATTAAACGTAATTGCCGGACATGATAAAAAAGATACAACATCAGTAGAATTAGAAGAAAAAGATTATACAAAATGCTTGCAAAATAATGTAAAAGATTTAAAAATAGGTGTACCAAAAGAATTTTATGGAGAAGGAATAAATGAAGAAGTAAAGAAAAATCTATATGAATCAATTGAAAGGTATAAAAAATTAGGAGCAAAAGTTGAAGAATTTTCATTAAATGTTGCTGAATATTCATTAGCAACATATTACATAATAGCATGTGCAGAAGCTAGTTCAAACTTAGGAAGATTTGATGGAATCAGATATACATATAGAACAGGAGAATTCAAAAATTTAAAAGAATTATATAAAAAATCAAGAAGTGAAGGATTCGGCTCAGAAGTAAAAAGAAGAATAATACTTGGAACTTATGTATTATCTTCTGGATATTATGATGCATATTACAAAAAAGCACAACAAGTTCGTACATTAGTTATGAATGAATTTAATAAGGCATTTGAAAAATATGATGTTATATTAACACCAACATCACCAACAGTCGCATTTGACATAGGTTCAAAATCAAATAATCCATTAGAAATGTACTTGGCAGATATATGCACAGTTTCTGTAAATATTGCAGGACTTCCAGCAATATCTATACCATGTGGAGTAGATAAAGAAGGAATGCCAATTGGAATGCAATTAATAGGAAATAAATTCTGTGAAGAGACAATACTTAATGCAGCATATACATTTGAACAAGATTTAAAATTTAAAGAAAATAATAAACCAGAATTCAAGAAATAAAAGGGGAAAATAATGGAAATTATAAGAAAATATAAGTTAGGAGATGTTGAATTAAAAAGCAGTAGAAATAATATAATAGTATCTAGTATAATAGTAATTAGTATTATCATAATGGAAATGTGAGTAAAATATTACAAATAGAATACAAAAAAGACAATAAAATTAGATATATTGATTTATGTTATAAAAAATCAATATGGATACTAATGAATAAATGTAATATAGTACTCGAAAGTGAGACTGAAATATTAGAATTAAAAGATAAATTTAGTACAGATGAATCCTTAGAAGAAAAAGATGGATATTTTAATATAAGAACTCAAGAAGAAGAAAAAGAATTAGAGGATATGCTAAAAACGAAATTATGGGGAAATAATATAAAATATATAGAGCGTAAAAAAATTACCATTGTAATTATAATTACAGTTACTATTACTATAGGAATCATATTATGTTTTTTAATACCATATGCAATAAAATGTAATAGTTATTAAAATCAAAAGGAGGAAAATAGATGTCAAGAGAAGATTACGAAGTAGTGATGGGACTAGAAGTTCATTCAGAACTTTCTACTAAAACAAAAATATTTTGTTCATGTCCAACAAAATTTGGAGCTGCTCCAAATACGCAAGTTTGTCCAATATGTATGGCAATGCCAGGAACTTTGCCAGTACTAAATGAAAAAGTTGTAGAATATGCAGTAAAAGCAGGACTAGCAACAAATTGTGAAATATCAAGAGATAGTAAAAATGATAGAAAAAATTATTTTTATCCAGATTTACCAAAAGCTTATCAAATTTCTCAATATGATAAACCATTGTGTGAGCATGGATATGTTGAAATAAATACAAAAGAAGGAAAAAAGAAAATAAGAATAACAAGAATACATATTGAAGAAGACGCAGGAAAATTAAACCATGATGAATTTGCAGGAGGAAGTCTTGTAGATTTAAATAGAGCAGGAGTGCCATTAATAGAGATAGTTTCAGAACCAGACTTAAGAAGTACAGAGGAAGTTGAAGAATATCTAAAAAAATTAAAATCAATATTAGAATATATTGAAGTATCTGATTGTAAAATGCAAGAGGGATCATTTAGAGCTGATGTAAATGTATCAGTAAGAAAAAAAGGAGATACAAAACTAGGAACACGTACAGAGATGAAAAATATGAACTCTTTTAGAAGTATTACAAGAGCTATAGAATATGAAATAGATAGACAAATAGATGTAATCGAAGATGGAGGAAAAGTAGAACAGGAAACACTAAGATGGGATGATGTATCAGGAAAAACATTTTCTATGAGAGATAAAGAAGATGCACAAGATTATAGATACTTCCCAGACCCAGACCTAGTAGCAATAAAACTTTCAGAAGAATATATAGAGAACATCAAAAAAGGATTACCAGAGCTACCAGAAAGTAGAAAAGAAAGATATTTAAAAGAATATAATTTGTCAGAAAAAGATGCAAATATTATAACAGCATCAAAATATTTGTCAGATTTATTTGAAGGTGCAATAAAAGTATGTAATAATCCAAAAGCAGTAAATAACTGGATTATATCTGACATATCAAGAATATTAAACGAAACAGAAATGGAACCAATAGAAATACCATTTGACAGTAATCAACTAGGAAAATTAGTAATTTTAATTGACAAGGGAACAATAAGTTCAAGTATAGGAAAAAAAGTGTTAGAAGAATTATTTGAGAATCCTAGAGACCCAGAAGAAATTATAAAAGAAAAAGGATGGATACAAATATCAGATGAAGGAGCAATAAGAGAAGTAGTAAAAAAAGTATTAGAAGCAAATCCAAAATCTATAGCAGATTATAAGGCTGGAAAAGATAAAGCATTAGGATTTTTAGTAGGACAAGCAATGAAAGAAACTAAAGGAAAAGCAAATCCACAAATGCTAAACAAATTATTTTTGGAAGAAATGTAGGGGACGTTCCTTCAATCCCTAAAATTCGGGAACAAAGGGACGGACCTCTTGGATTTTACCATTTTGGACGCGTCCCCAAAATGGTAAAATCCAAGAGGTCCGTCCCTTTGTTCCCGAATTTTAGGGATTTAAGCCCCGTCCCTTTTTAAGTCCATCTGCAACAAAAGCACAAATAACAAACTC
>CALXXK010000135.1 GCA_944392675.1 uncultured Clostridia bacterium | reverse complement strand
GTAATTAATAAAATTTATATATATTACCTTTATTTAAATATTACAAAAGGATTTCAAAGCTAAATATTAAATTTCTAGCTTTTATAAAAATTACTTTTTGAATGCTTCTACAAAATGGGAAAAGCATCCTTATTCACTTAAGGTCCGTCCCTTTTATCCCTAATTTTAGGGATTGAAGGAACGTCCCCATATATTTCTTCTAATAGCACCAAATAAATTAGCTTTAACCATAGGGATGTCTTTGGTTAAGGATATAATCAAATTCTTCATATATTCTCTTTTAGAAACTCCATCCATAGGGCATACTTTTTTCATAACTTCTATATTATTTCTTTTAACAAATCTTTTAATATCTTTTTCAGGAGTGTAAATTAAAGGCCTTATTAAAGTTATTTTAGATCTGTCCATATAACTTACAGGTGCAAATGTACTGATATTTCCAGTATAAAAAAGATTTAAAAGAAAAGTTTCTAAAACATCATCTTGATTATGGCCTAAAGAAATTTTATTACAACCTTCTCTTATAGCCACAGAATTGATGGCACCCCTACGGATATTGGCACATAATGAGCAAGGATTTTTTTCTTTCCTAATATCAAAAACAATTTCTTTTGCATTGCTTTTTTCAATAAATAAAGGTATATCTACTTTTTTACAAATATTTTCTAAAAATGTAGTATCAAAAAATTCGAATCCGTGGATCTATACTTATAGCTATTAACTCAAATTTTTTAGGATAAAATCTTTGTAATGCTTTTAGAGCATTAAGCATTGTAATTGAGTCTTTTCCACCAGACAAACAAACAGCGATTTTATCTCCTTCTTCTATCATTTTATATTCTTCTATTGCTTTTCTCATATAACTTAATATTCTTTGCATTTTTATCACCTATTTAATTATATCAGAAGATGTCAATAGTGAAATATAATAGTCAAAGAAATTACTTATATAATATAAAAGTTGATTTTTGGAATTAAATATATTATAATATGTTTGAAAAATTTCTTGAATTATATTTCTGCTCATAGCTCAGCAGGATAGAGCAGTCGCCTCCTAAGCGACCGATGGGGGTTCGAGTCCCTCTGGGCAGACCACAATGTATTAATAAACAAATACATCTTTAAACTAAAAAATGTGGAAAATAATTTATTAAAAAGAAAGAGAAAACAAAATGCAAGAAAAATTTATGAAAGAAGCCCTAAAAGAAGCAAAAAAAGCATACAAAAAATTAGAAATACCAGTAGGTTGTGTAATAGTAAAAGATGGGGAGATTATAGCAAAAGCACATAATTTAAAGGAATTGAAGAAAGACACAACAAAACATGCTGAGATTATTGCAATACAAAGAGCAAGTAAAAAATTAAATTCTTGGAGATTATTAGATTGTGAAATGTATGTTACATTAGAACCATGTCCTATGTGTGCTGGAGCAATAATCAATTCAAGGATAAAGAAAATATATATAGGAACATTAGATGAAAAAACAGGAGCTGCAGGTTCTAAATTAAATCTTTTCGAAGATTATAAATTTAACCACAATGTAGAGATAGAAAAAAATGTTTTAAAAGAAGATTGTGAAAGAATTTTAAAAGATTTTTTTAAAGAACTAAGAGAAAGTAAAAAGAAAAATATAAGCAATTAATGGGGGAACAATGATAGAAAAAATCAAAAATTTAGTTAATAAAAGATATTTTCATGTATGTATGACAATATTGATAATAGTTGTAATATTGTTTATTGTTGGTATGTTAATTTTAAAATATAACGTTGAAGGTGAAACAAATATGCCATTTAATTTAACTAAAATAACAGTTATAAGTTCATCTGAAGGAATTGATAAAGATGCAGGAGAAAATAAATGGGCTTTCGATATATATCAAAATAATGATATATACATATATATTGATAAAAATGAAAATTACAAAGAGACAGAAGCAATAAAAAATATAGTAATAGACAATTTTACTATAGAAGGACAAATGAAAGAAAATATAAAAATTTATAAGCCAGAATTTGAAGAAGAAGATGTTATATTCAAATATAGTGAAGAAAATAAAGTAGATAGATTAGAATATATAGGAGAGCTAATAAATGATATAAAAACAATGCAAGTTTCTAACCAAGGAGGAATAATAGCCTTTAGATGTTCAAATGATAATTTAACAGAATATAGGTCTGATGAAGATACTATTAATCATAATGAATTATTAAAAAAAGCAAATATTACAAATGAAAGCTTGCAATTTAATTTAAAATTTGATTTAAGTATAATTTTAGAGAATGGAAAAGAATTTAAAACAAATGTAGAATTAAATTTACCTGTGGATGATGTTGTAAATAATGGAGTTACGTCAAAAGAATTTACAGATATGAGTAAATTTGTATTTAAGCGAATTAAAAATTAATATTATTAAAAATAATACTTGATAAAAATTAAAAAAAATTATATAATACAAATGGTAAGAAATTTAATCTTTCTATGGAGAGTAATCCAATAAAGACCTATGAACCTTGTCAGGTCCGGAAGGAAGCAGCAATAAGTAGTCATCTTTATGTGGAGTACTTTCCATAGAGAGATTAGGTATCTACCATTTTTTATAGTATAAAGGATGTGAAATTATGGGGTACACAGCTCTTTATAGAAAATTTAGACCTTTAAATTTCTCAGAAATGGTAGGTCAAGAACATATAACAAAAACATTGAAAAATCAAATAATAGCAAATAGAGTGGGACATGCATACTTATTTAATGGGGGAAGAGGAACAGGAAAGACATCAGCAGCTAAAATACTTGCAAGAGCAATAAACTGTTTAAATCCAAAAGATGGAGAACCATGTAATGAATGTGAAATATGTAAGGGGGCAATTTCAGGTTCATTAACAGACATAGTAGAAATGGATGCAGCTTCAAATAATAGTGTAGAAGATATAAGAAGCATAAGGGAAGAAGTCAACTTTTTACCTACAAAAGCTAAGTATAGAGTATACATCATAGATGAAGTGCATATGTTATCAACAGGAGCTTTTAATGCATTATTAAAAACATTAGAAGAACCACCAGAGCATGTAAAATTTATTTTAGCAACAACAGAACCACAAAAACTACCAGCAACAATTTTATCAAGATGTCAAAGATTTGACTTTAAAAGAATATCAAATGAAGATATTATAAAAAGATTAGAGGTAGTATGTAAAGAAAGTAATATTGAAATCTCAAAAAATGCTTTAAATGTAATTGCTGTTTTATCAGAAGGAGCCATGAGAGATGCATTATCAATTTTAGAAAGATGTATTCAAGATGGAGATAATAAAATTGATGAAGATAAAATAAAAGATTTAGTAGGTATTCCTAAAACAACATTTATACATGGTTTAGTAGAAGCGGTAGTTGAATATGATGTTAATAAAGCATTAGAA
>CALXXK010000134.1 GCA_944392675.1 uncultured Clostridia bacterium | reverse complement strand
TTTGGTTTACGTTTTTTTGTTTTTTTAGAAGTTTTATAATCTGGTTCTAGTTTTCTTGGACTTGTAGTATATTCATACCCTGTTCTTGCCATAAGTTATCACCTCCCTCATTTGTATATTATTTTTTTTCAAATATTCTTAATTTTGCACTTTTTGACCTTGAATTTTCTTTTTGTTCTTGTTCATCTGCTGTTATTGGTTTTTTTGTTATTATTTTTCCTAATGATTTTGCTCCACAAATACAATATGGTAAATCACTTGGACATGTACATTTTCCTTGTGCTTCTATATATGCTTTTTTTACTGCTCTGTCTTCTAATGAATGAAATGTTATTATACATAACCTTCCGCTTGGATTTAATAAATCAATACACATTTTTACTGTGTTATATAATGGTTTTATTTCATTATTTACTTCTATTCTAATAGCTTGGAATGTTCTTTTCGCTGGATGTCCATCTTTTTGCTTTGATTTTGGTATTGATTTTTCTATTATTTCTACTAATTCTTTTGTTGTTTCAATTTCTTTTCGTTTTCTATATTCACATATATTTTTTGCAATTTTTCTTGAAAATCTTTCTTCTCCATACTCATAGATTAGATTTGCTAGTTTTTCTTCTTCATATGTGTTTACTACTGTTTTTGCATCTAATGATTGTGTTTTGTCCATCCTCATATCTAAAGTATTTTCTCCTAAGTAACTAAATCCTCTGTTTTTTTCATCTAATTGATAAGAGGAAACACCTAAATCTAACAATATTCCATCTACTTTTTCAATTTTTAGTTGTTCTAAAATTTCTTTCATATTGTCATGATTATCATGTATATATATTACGTTATTAAATTCTTTTAAATTTTCTTTTGCTGCTTTTAGAGCTTCTTCATCTCTATCTATTCCTATTAATTTTCCATTTTCATTAAGATGTTTTAAAATTTCTTTACTATGTCCTGCTCCACCTAATGTACCATCTACATAAATCCCGTCTTTTTTTATACTTAGTCCATCAATACATTCTTTTAATAGTACTGGTTTATGTTTAAATTCCACTTTTACACCTCTTACTAGATTTATTAACATTAAACAGCTGGTAATTTTATCACCAGCTGCATTTATCTATTATGTATTTTTTTCTTTTGGTTTTTTATTATTATCTCTAGTAAAGTTTTTTTAACTTTTTATCTTTTGTATAAATTTATCTTTGTAATGAATCTTAAGTATCTTTCATTTCCATTTTTCTTTTGTATGAATTTAAAGTTACATTTTTATCTTTTGTAACTTAAAATTTCTTTTGTATTTTTATCTTTTGTATAAAATCTTAAATATCTTATCTTTTGTATTATTTTCTTTTGTTTTTTAATTAATCTTTTGTATAGTTTTCTTTTGTATTTTATCTATTTATCTTTTGTATAATTATCTTTTGTGTTTGGTTATTATATAAACTTTTTCAAGTTATATACCTAACATTGTCATATTTTCTGCTATTTCATCTGCTGATATATTTTCATCACATTTTTCCCATGTTTCTTTATTCCATATTTCTAGTCTTGTTCCTACTCCAATTATTACTGCTTCTTTTTCTAAATTTGCTGCTATTCTTAAATTGTTTGGAATTAAAAATCTTCCTTGTTTGTCTATTTCACATTCTGTAGCTCCTGATAAGAAAAATCTTACAAAGTTTCTAGCATTTCTATCTGATAGGGGTAAAGCTTTTAATTTTGTTTCAAAATTTAACCACTCATTTTGTGAAAACGCAAATAAACATCCATCTAGACCTTTTGTAACGATGAATTTTTCTCCCATATCTTGTCTTAACTTTGCTGGCATTATTAATCTTCCTTTTGCATCTAAAGAATGTTCATATTCACCAATTAGCAATTAAATTTCACCTCTATTCTGTCTTACACTTTTCCACCACTTTGTACCACTTCTCTCCACTTCATCTAAATTTTAATATAACTTTTTAAATTTTGCAAGTGTTTTTACTAATTTTTTTTATTTTTTTAATTTTTTTTATTTTCACTTTTTATTTTTTGTATAGTTAATATTAGTTTGTATTATTTTTACTATTATCAGTTCATGTTATTTTTATCCCTTAATTGCTATACTTTCATTAAATTATAAATTGGGAGGAATATATGAATAATAATGAAGATTTTCAACTAAAAAGTATCGGTAGAAGAATTAAATTAGCAAGAAATAAATTAGATTTGACTCAAGAACAATTGGCTGAAAAGACTGGTCTTTCTCCTAGATTTATTAGCCAATTAGAACGTGGCATTGCTTTTGGAAGTGCAAATACTATTATAAGTATTTGTAAGACTTTAAAAATTGATCCTAATTTTTTATTTGGTGATTTAGTAAAAAATAGCTCACCAGCTTTAGTTGATATGATAGATATGAAATTTTTAGAAAATTATCTGAAATTAAATACATATAATAAAAATGCAATTAAAGTTTTTACTAATGAATTACTAAAATTGCAATCAAATATGTTTAAAAAAGATGCATAAATTATTTAATAATGATTTTGTTTTATTTATTTTCTTCTAGAATATATATAATTTATTTTAGAAAAATTAAAACACAGAAATTATGGGGACTTGTAATAAATTCTAATAATTTTATATATAAAAGTCCCCCTTTTTTCTTATACTATATTAGTTTATTGTTGTAGATGTTGGACCAGTTCCGACTACATCTTCTTGTAATGCTCTCCATGTATTACATCCTACTATTCCGTCAACTGATAATCCTTTATTTCTTTGATATGATCTAACCGCTTCTAATGTTGCAGAACCAAATATTCCGTCTAATCCATTTGTTCTATATCCTAATGTGTTTAAGTCGTCTTGTGCTATTAGTACGTAATTGCTTAAACTTCCTCTTCTTAATGTTGGAAATCCCCCTGTGCTACAAGCTGGCGTTCCAAATCTTTTGTCAAAATGTACCCATGTTGGTGTTAATGAAATTGGTTCAACATAACTCCATACTCCAGAATTATTTGCACTGTTCCAAAGTCTAGTTCTTTGCGTTTGTGTTAATCTCTGTCCAACATCAAATGCTACACCGGCATAGTGTTGTGATTGTGTCTACACAGTTGAACCACTTTTTTATCATGCGAAAGATAATTGTTTTTCGCTTTTTATTATATTATTTTATTTATGTCTATTTTTAATTCAAATTTTACAGATTTATCATGATAAATGTAAATTTTATCAATTAGCATATTCAGTACTGCTTTATCTGGTACTTCCGCTTCTATAATTTGATTAAAATAGTCTATTGTTTGCTTCATTTTTTCTTGCTTTATTTCTAAATCTTCATTTTGCAACTCTTGTAATTTCTTTTTTGTTTTTTCTATTTCTTTATACTTTTCTTCTTCTAAACTTCTATATGTATTTTCTATAAATTCCTTTTTGTCTCTTGAAGAACTTGCTATTTCTTTTATTCTCTGTGAGATTAAAACTTTATATTCTGCTTCCAAATTC
>CALXXK010000133.1 GCA_944392675.1 uncultured Clostridia bacterium | reverse complement strand
TACTTCTTTTTTGTTAAAAAGATTACCGCTTAGGTTTTTCTCTAAAGGATTTTATTGTTTACTTTTCAATGTACTTTTATGTCCCCTCCTGTGTGAGACATTTTGCATTATACTATACCTATTTTAGTTTGTCAATACTTTTTTCGACATTTTTTTATTTTTTTTATTTTTGTTTTTTGTTTATCATTTTTTAGTAATTAATGTCTTAAAAAGTGCAAAATAAAAAATTAGTAATTTTTACATTTTATTATATTCTTTGATGTGCATTTCTATTACTAATTCTTGCGTTATTTTTATATTTTTTTCATCTGTTGCTAGGTACTTTTTTATATTACCACTTTTTAATTCAGAAGTCAATACATTTTTATAATTTTTTTGTAATTTTTTATGGAAATTTATGGCATATGATATTTTTATATTTAATAGCTCTGCTTTTTTCTTTTATATAAATAGAAAACTTTTCTTATTTTACTAGGCTACACTTATTTCTTCTATTTATTTTTTATTAAATTTCTACTAATATAATGTCTTCTCCAATACATTTTATTTTTTGCCATGGAATTATAATTTCATTACTACTTGAAAAAAATTTTAACATTTTGTTATTACCAGGCACTATTATAGATGTGATAGTTCCTGTTTCTAAATCTGCACACACATCTTGAACATATCCCAGTCTTTTTCCATCTGTAATATTTACTACTTCTTTATGTTTAAAATCTAAACCTTTATCTCCCATGATAATTCCTCCTGAACATTTTATTACAAATTTATATTATATATTATTCTTTATTATTTAATCTATTCATTAATGTAATATAAAAAAATTATATAAATAGAAATTAAAAAGTCCTATTTATATAATCTTTTTATATGTTGTATCGCACTTTTTTCTAGCCTTGAAACTTGTGCTTGCGAAATTCCAATTTCTTCTGCAACTTCCATTTGAGTTCTTCCATCAAAAAATCTTTTCATTACTATCATTTTTTCTTTATCATTTAGTTTTTCTAGTGCTGATTCTATTGTCATTTTTTCAGCCCATAATTCATCTGTATTTTTGCTGTCCTTAACTTGATCCATAACATATATACTTTCTGATCCATCATTATATACTGGTTCTTGTAATGATACTGGATCTTGAATTGCATCTAAACTAAACCCTATCTCTTCTTTGCTTACTTCTAATTCTTTTGCTATTTCTTCTACTTGTGGTTCTTTTCCATTTTCTTTCAAATATTTCTCTTTATATTGTATAACCTTATACGCTAGATCTCTTACAGATCTGCTTACTCTTATACTATTGTTATCTCTCAAATATCTTTTTACTTCTCCTATTATCATTGGTACTGCATAGGTACTAAATTGTACATTTTGGTTTAAGTCAAAATTGTCAATTGCTTTTATTAAACCTACACATCCCACTTGGAATAAATCATCTGGATTTTCTCCTCTACTATTAAACCTTTGTATTACACTTAATACTAATCTTAAATTTCCATTTATAAATTTATTTCTTGCTTCATTATCTCCTTCTTTTATTTTTATGAATAGTTCTTCTTTTTCTTGTTTGGATAGTAAAGGTAATTTGCTTGTATTTACTCCGCATATCTCTACCTTATTATTTAACAAAAGAAAAACCTCCTTTGGATCTACTTAAATTAAGTATTTCCAAGGAATGTTTTTTTTATACTTTTTTATCCGATTTTACTTGCAATGTCTTTTTTCATTTTATTTATTATCTTTTTTTCTAATCTTGAAATATAGCTTTGTGATATACCGTAATTCATCTGCTACCTCTTTTTGAGTTTTTTCTTTTCCTGTTTTAAATCCAAATCTCATCTCCATTATATTTTTTTCTCTTTGATTTAATTTTTGTATAGATGCTCTTAATAAACTTTTATCAACTTCGTCTTCTAAATTTCTAGATGTTATATCTGGTTCTGTTCCTAATATGTCTGAAAGTAAAAGTTCATTTCCATCTCCATCTTTGTTTAATGGTTCATCAATTGAGATTTCTCCTTTGATTTTATTACTTTTTCTTAAAAACATTAAAATTTCATTTTCTATACATCTGGATGCATATGTTGCTAGTTTTATATTTTTATCATTATTAAATGTATTTACTCCTTTCATCAATCCTATTGTCCCTATTGATATTAAATCTTCTATTCCTATTCCTGTGTTTTCAAATTTTTTTGCTATATAAACTACTAATCGTAAATTTCTTTCAACTAGCTTTTGTCTAACCCATAAATTGTCTTCTTCTGATAATTTTTTTATTAATTTTTCTTCTTCTTCTGGCGCTAACGGTGGCGGTAATGTTTGACTTCCTGCAATATAAAATATCGGTAGATATTCTATTTCGTTTTTTTCATTTATGTATTTTGCACAAATTGTATTAATTTTATTTTTTAATAATTCTACTAAATTCATATACTCCCTCCTGTCTTTATTAAAATTATATTATCTCTATACCTATCAAAGCTCTATATTCTCCTCTATTCGTTAAAGATTTATTATATATTCCTATTATTACATTTTCTATTTCTGTTTGATTATCTTCATTTTCTATTTTTATATATTCTGGTCTTATTCCAATTAACATTCCATTTCTTTTTCCTAAAGAGGAAAATGGTATTAATTTTAATTTTGATACATATTGTTCTTTTATATTTTCAGGTATATTTTTTGTATCACCTCCTAAAATATTTTCTATATTATTTAAAATCTCTTTTGGCATACAATTATATAGAAGTGTATGTTCTACAATAACTACAGGTGTATTAGTTATTGGCTCTTTTAGTAAATTTCCCGTATCAACCATTGCTTTTGTTTTTATAATTGTTCCATTTAGTTTTATTTCTATATTACAAAACATATCTTTTTTTGATATTTTTGTTTTTATAATTTTCACTGTTAATATTATTAGTATAAATGCTACTATTGTTCCTAATATTATTGTTTTTAATGGATATGTTCCTAAGAACAATCCATTTTTCATTAATATATCTTGTGGTTTTACTATATATATTAATGAAAATGCTACTCCTCCAAATACAAATGATACTAAATAAAATATTACTAAATCTTTCCACATTTTTTTAACTGTTTGTGGATTATATGCTATATATACTATTATTATCGACAATAATATTTTTAAAATTATATTTGAGTATATTTCTAATATAGGCATATAAGCTATAATTGTATATATTGCACCTAACATACTGGCTAAAAAAAATCTTAAATGTGTTTTTTTATTTTTTAATACTATTGCTGTTGCATATATTATTATATAATTCATTATTAAGTTTTCTATTAGTACAACATCTATATAAATGGTCATGTTATCACCTGTTTTTCTATTTTACTATTTTTATTATAAAAATGCTGTCTTTTCTTATTGCCGAAAAAAAGAAATATTCGACAAAAAGGGGACGTTCCTTAAATCCCTAAAATTCGGGAACAAAGGGACGGACCTTCCAAAGGGGATTTGGGGACGGTGCTTTTTGTCATTTTGGGGACGCGTCCAAAAATAACAATTTT
>CALXXK010000132.1 GCA_944392675.1 uncultured Clostridia bacterium | reverse complement strand
AAGGAATAATGTTTGGATTTGCATGTGATGAAACTGAAAATTACATGCCATATGCAATAAATATGGCACACAAATTAGCAAAAAAATTAACACAGGTAAGAAAAAATAAAATAATACCATATTTAAGACCAGATGGAAAAACACAAGTAACAGTTGAATATGAAGATGAAAAACCTAAAAGAATAGAAACAATATTAATATCAACACAACATGAAGAAAACATAACACAAGAACAACTAAAAAAAGATATAAAAGAATATGTAATAGACTGTACAGTTCCAGAAAACATGATAGATAAAAATACAAAAATTTATATAAATCCTACAGGAAGATTTGTAATAGGTGGACCACTTGGAGATACAGGACTAACAGGAAGAAAAATAATAGTAGATACATATGGAGGCTATGCAAGACATGGAGGAGGAGCATTTTCTGGAAAAGATCCTAGTAAAGTAGACCGCTCAGCAGCATATATGTTAAGACATATAGCCAAAAATATTGTTGCAAATGGATATGCTAAAAAATGTGAAATTCAAGTATCTTATGCGATAGGAATGAAAGAACCGTTATCAATTAATGTAAATACATTTGGAACAGGAAAGAAAACAGAAGAAGAACTAATTCAAATAATTAAAAATAACTTTGACTTAACACCAGATGGAATTATTAAATATTTAGACTTAAAAAAGCCAATATATTCAGAAACAACAAATTATGGACATTTTGGAAAAGAAAATTTGAGTTGGGAAAAAATAGTTGAAATTAAATAAAATATTTTTTGGAATTTAAATTAAATGGTATTTAGGTTAAACCCAAGTGATATAAATTTTTATAAATATTCATGATTTCATAAAAATTTATATCACTTGGGTTTAATTCAAAAATTTAACATTATAAAAGAAGAATTATATAAGGTATATTCACTCAATATACAAATATAGTTTAAGACTTTTCTAAGAAATTAATTAAAGCATCGTTAAAAATATCTTTAACATCATAAAATGCTCCGTGTCCAGCATTATTAAGAGGAAATAATACAGAATTAGAAATTTCTTGATTCATAATTCGAGCCATACCAAAAGGACAAATTTTATCTTCTTTACCATGAAAAATACCTGTAGGAACTCTAATTTTCTTTAAATCATCAAAAACATTTTCATCACGAAGAGAAATTAAAGACTTCATTTCTCCAATACCACTAGAACTATTACTTAAATCTTGAAACCAATTTTTAAATGCTATAGAAGGAGTTTTAGCAAAGAAAATTGAGCCAAAATACTGATTTAAAGATGGTCTATCATTAAATCCTAAATCAATTAATTGATTAGTTGATTCCAAAGTTTGCCCATATGGATTTTCTAAAGTTCTACAATAACTAGGAACAGCAGAATCAAGTAAGCATAATTTAGATACACCATAGCCATTATAAAGTCTCATATATCTAGTAGCAATTGCACCACCCATTGAAAAGCCAAGTAAAATAAAGTTATATAAACCTAATGAAGATACAACATAATATAAGTCAGTAGCAAATTGATTATATGTATAACCATCAGCAGTTTCTTGAGAATCTCCAAAACCACATAAATCAAGCATAATAATTCGATAATTAGCACTTAATAATGTAGGTAATTGATATTCAAACATTTTATGAGAAAGTGGCCATCCATGAATTAGAACTATACTTTGTTTTCCTTTAGGATTTAAGTCAAAAACAGCAATTTTGGTCTTATCGTTAGAATTTATATAATACATTCAAACATCTCCTATCTATGTGGATTTTATTTAAAGTTTAATAAGTTAGTAATTTTTGTTATCAAAATATTATATGAAATGATTATGAAAATAGTTAATAAAGAATTCTATATAAATTGAAAATTATGTTAATATATAGTATAATATATTTATGCAACTGTTATATTTTATTATCTTAAGGCAATGCCTAGAAGGAGGATTTTATGAACATTGAAGCAAGTAGTGTAGTAAGTCGGATTATAGCAGGAATTGTAACAATCTTCATAGCAGTTTTTTTAAACTGGATGTTTTTACCTGCATGGAATATTCGGTCAGGAGGTTTCTGGTGGTATTGGATAGTTGTGGGAATAATCGCAATAGTAATTTTTTTTATTGCGGAGACGTCAACTGATGCAGAAACAATTATTACTATGATATTAGGAATCATATGGAGTATTATAGTAGTAATTGGAATTATTGGAAGTCTATCTTCATCAACATTATTTAATGCAGTAAAGTACTCAAATTTAATTAAAATTGAAGAAGGAAACTTTGAAGATGAAATTCAAAGTATTTCAACTGCTGAAGAAGCTAACAATTTTCCACTATTAGATGTGCAAACAGCACAGAAACTTGGAAACAGATCATTAAGTGAGATAGACAAGGTATCTCAATTTGAAGTAAATGGAGAATATAATCTTATAAGTTATGATGAAAAACAATACAGGTTATCTCCTTTAGAATATACTTCAATATTCAAAGCTATGAACAATGAAAGTATACCAGGTTATGTGCTAATTGATTCAGAAACTCAAGAGAGTCATCTTATACAATTAGATAATGAAATCAGATATGCACCTAGTGATATTTTTTCACAAGATTTAACAAGACATTTAAGAAGTAAATATCCTAGTTATATATTTGGCAAATATCAATTTGATATTGATGACAATGGTGAAGCATATTATATAGCACCAGTATTAAAAACAACGATTGGATTTTTTGGAGGGAAAATAGTTCAATCTTTCGTTATTATTAATGCTAATTCTGGAGAATGTGAAGAATATTCGCCAGAAGATTTACCAGAATGGGTAGATCATGCTTATTCCTTAAATTATTTAATGGGATTAGCGGAGAACTATTATCAATACAAAGGTGGTTTTTGGAATACTATTTTTGCAAAAACTAATGTGAAAAAAATATCATATAGTTATAGAGGTAGTAATGTTAACGAAGATGATGACAAAGATGAAAATGAATTTGTAGGTTATAATTCAATTATGACCAAAGATGGCGTACAATTCTTTACATGTGTAGTTTCAGTTAGCAATGATGAATCAGCACTTGGATTTATATTGGCTAACTCCAGAACTGGAGAAATAACCTATTATGATTGTGCAGGTGCTGAAGAAAGTACAGCTCAATTACAGGCTGAAAGTTTATATCAGAATTATGGATACAAGTCTAGTTATCCATTAATGGTAAGTGTTAATGGTGTACCAACATATGTAATATCACTAAAAGATAAGTCTAAAATAAATAAGGCTTATGTGATGATAAATGTTGAAAATTATACTTTATCAGCAAGTGGTGAAACTTTGGAAGATGCACTTCTTCAGTACAGAGAAAAAGTTTTAGGAGAAGAAGGATTAACTCCTGAAAATTTAATTGGAGAAACATCAGAAGAAGTTGAAACTGAAACCAAATCAACAACTGGAACGATAACAGAATTGTACCAGGCTACACAAAATGGTACAACACAATTCTTCTTTGTATTAGAGGGAGATGAAAATTTATATATTTCATCAATTTCTAATA
>CALXXK010000131.1 GCA_944392675.1 uncultured Clostridia bacterium | reverse complement strand
TTATAAATATATAAAATATTTTCTTTTTTAATGTATAGGGAATTTAACCCCCGTCCCCAAAATCCCTACAGCCCCGTTCCCAAATTCCCTATCCTCGTCCCATGTTGAAAGGAGTGAAAAATAATGATAATACCTAATAGATTAAAAAAGGGTGATACTATAGGAGTTGTGGCACCAGCAGGTCCAATAGTAGGAGAGAATATAAAAGAGTTAGAAGATGCAAGAAAGATTGTAGAAAAAGATGGATTTAAAGTGAAATTTTCTAAAAACATATTTTCAAATACAAATAATTATAGCAGTACGGCAAAGGAAAAAGCACAAGATATAAACGATATGTTTAGAGATAAAGAAGTAAAAATGATATGGTGTGCTAAAGGTGGAGAAAATTCTAATTCTACTTTTGAATATTTAGATTATGAATTAATAAAAAATAATCCTAAAATAGTTTGTGGTTATAGTGATATAACATCTATAACAAATATGATAACACAAAAAACTGGATTAGTAACATTTAGTGGGACAAATTTTAAAACAATAGCAACAGATGAAACAGATTATAGTTATAAAGAAGTAATAAAAAGATTTGTAGATTCCAGTCTAGAAATTGGAAAAGAAAATGAAGAATACAAAGCGATAAAAAAAGGACAAGCAGAAGGAGAACTTATAGGTGGAAATTTGAGTTTAACAAGAGGAATGGTTGCGGGTAAATATTCAATAGATTTTACGGATAAAATTCTGTTTCTAGAGGAATTAGGATTTGAAACAGGTCCAGCATTAGCAAGTAACTTTTTATATTATATGAAACAAAATGATGTATTTAACAAAATTAAAGGGTTATGGGTAGGAAACTATGAACATGAAAGTGGAATTCCATTGGAACAAATTGTATTAGATGTAATAGGTGAAGATTATAATTTTCCAATAATAAAATCAAATAATTTTGGACATACAGAAACAAAAACAGTAATTCCAATAGGTACAAAAGCAAGAATAGATACAAATGAGAAAATAAAGATAAAATTAGTAGAAAAATGCATTAATTAAATTATTCTAAGAGTAAAGTATTTTTTGTTATTTTTGTCATTTTGGGGACGCGTCCAAAAACTACAATTTTGGGGTTTGTTCCGAAAGTATAATTAATATATTCAAAATATCAAATTGTAGTTTTTGGACGCGTCCCCAAAATGACAAAATGAAATAAGGAGTAATAGATATGTTTGATAATTGGGAAGATTTAGAAAAGTCAATTATAGGTTGTAGTAAATGTAAGTTATATAAAACAAGACAAAATATTGTATTTGGGACAGGCAATAAAGAAGCGGATTTGATGTTTATTGGTGAAGGACCTGGAGCGGATGAAGATAGGTTGCGGAGAACCTTTTGTTGGAAGAGCAGGAAAATTAATGAACCTTGCTTTTCAAACAGTTGGTATAGATAGAAATGATGTATATATAGCAAATATAGTGAAATGCCGACCACCAGCAAATAGAAATCCTGAAAATGATGAATGTGAAGCATGTATGAATTATTTAAGAAATCAAGTAATTTTAGTGAAACCTAAAATTATAGTATTATTAGGAAGTGTAGCACTAAAAAATATCTTAGGAAAAGAATATGGTATTACAGCATCAAGAGGAAAATGGGTAGAGAAGAAGGAAATAAAATATATGCCAACATGGCATCCAGCAGCTTTACTTAGAGATGAAACGAAAAAAATTGATTTTATAAAAGATTTACAACTAGTAATGAATGAATTTAATAGTAAATAGGATTGATATTATTTGATTTTTTATCTAAAAAGTTTATTATACAAACAAGTCAAATCAATTGACAGAGAAAGAGAAAACTAGTATAAATGTAATGGAGGTTATATTGAAATGTTAGATGAAATAAAAGAAAAAGCAAATTATTGTCTAAATTGTAAAGTAAAACCATGTTCTTTAAAAGGATGTCCATTAAATAATAATATACCTGAATTTATTAAACTAGTAAAAGAAGAAAGATATTTTGAAGCATATAAAGTATTATCAGAAACTACCGTATTGCAAGGAGTTTGTGGTAGAATATGTCCACATGAAAAACAATGTCAAGGTTCTTGTGTTAGGGGGATAAAAGGAGAGCCAGTATCAATAGGAGAATTAGAAGCATTTGTTTTTGATAAAGCAATATTAGAAGAAAAACATACTTTATTAGAGTGCTATGAAAATGAGATTATGCAAAATAAGGCTAATTCTGATAAAAAAGTTGCTATTATTGGTGGTGGTCCAGCAGGATTAACGTGTTCTGCTTTTCTAGCAAAAAATGGTGTGAATGTGACTATATATGAGAAATATGATTATTTAGGTGGACTTTTAATGTATGGAATACCTGATTTTAGACTTTTAAAAGAGATAGTAAAAGAAACAGTAAATCAAATATTAAACTTAGGTGTAAATGTAAAATATAATCAAGAATTAGGCAAAAATTTGGAATTGAAAGATTTAGAACAAAAATATGATGCTATATTTTTATCTATTGGAGCAAATAAATCTTCTAGAATGGGAATAGAAGGAGAAGATTTAGACGGTGTATATGGAGGAAATGAACTATTAGAATATAATTTACATCCATCATACAGAGGAAAAAAGGTAGCTGTAATAGGTGGTGGGAATGTAGCAATGGACTGTGCTAGAACTATAAAAAGATTAGGTGCAGATAAGGTAAAAGTAGTTTATAGAAGAGCTAGAGAACAGATGCCAGCAGAAAATAAGGAAATTGAAGATGCAATAAATGAAGGAGTAGAGTTTTTATTTCAACATAATATTGTAAGAATTTTAGGTAGTGAAAAAGTTCAAAAAATGGAATTAATAAAAACTGAACTAGTAGAAAAAGAAGGGGAAAGTAGATTAGTTCCAGTAAATATAGAAAATAGTAATTATGTAGAAGATATTGATTATATTGTTATGGCGCTTGGTTCAAAACCAGCAGATTTTGTATCAAATCTTGGATTAGAATTAAATAAATGGGGAAATATAAAAATAAATGAAAAATACCAGACATCAAATCCTAAAATCTATTCTGGAGGAGATTTAGCAGGAATAAAAGGAACTGTAGCTTGGGCTGCAAAGTCAGGCAGGGAAGCTGCTAAAAGTATTTTAGAAAATTTGAATTAGTACTATAAGAAATATATGGTAGAGTTAAAAAATAAAAAATTGATAAATAATATAACTTGATTGAATTGAATAGGAACATCAATATTTAAACTTAACTAATATTGTAGATGCAAGTATAATATCTAAGAGTAGTTGATAATAAAAGTCTAAATCATTTATGAATTTTTGATTTTTATTATCAACTACCCTTTAAATTTTTAGATTTAAATAAATTATTCTATATACTTAAAAATTATTTTATTTACTTTAAATTTTATTATAATATATATTTTATTAAGCTAAATCACTATCCTTTTGAGTTTTCTCACCAAAGATTAATTTTTTAATAGCTTTAAATAAGGCAATTAATTTATTTTCTTTTTTAGTAATGAGTTTTAAAGCAAGTTCAACTTCACCATTTTCTATGGCATTATATTT
>CALXXK010000130.1 GCA_944392675.1 uncultured Clostridia bacterium | reverse complement strand
ATTTGGAATTGTTATGATATTAGATTATTATATTGAAGAGCAATATTTAAAAGAAAATTTTAGAATATTTGAAAATGTAAAAAATGAAAAATATTATGTTCAAATGGCAATAGCTTGGGCGATATCAATATGTTTAATAAAATATTTTGATGAAACAATTGACTATTTAAAAAGTAGCAAATTAGACAAATTCACATACAACAAAGCATTACAAAAGGGAATAGAATCCTTTAGAATATCAGAAGAAAATAAAAAAATTTTAAGAAAAATGAAAAAAATTTGAAAAATTATTTGATAAAAAATATTTTTATGGTATAGTAATAATATAAATATAAAAATAAGGAGCAAAAGATATGAGAGAAGGAAGAAGAATACAAAAAAAGACAACAATAAAGCAAGGAACAAAAGATCCAACAAAAATCAAAAAGAAGAAACCTAAAAAAATATTAATAGTAATTTTGATAATAATAATACTTGCAATAGCAGGATTAATAGCAAGTGATTACATAATTTTTGACAAAAACAAAAAGACAAATTTAGTAATAAATAATAATAATATAACTTCAAATTTAAAAAATGATGTTTTAATTGAAGATGACATAATATACTTATCACAAGATGATATATCAAATTTCTTTGATAAATATATATATGAAGAGGAAAGCATAAATAAAATAGTAACAACATATGACAAAAAAATAGCAGAAATTGGATTTGAAGAAAATAGCATAAATATAAATGGTTCAAATAAATCAATACATGCACATGCAATAAAAAAGGATGATATAACATATTTACCAATTTCAGAGATGGCAGATGTATATAATATAGAAGTTGAAAATTTAGAAGAATCAAAAGTAGTAACAATGGATTCTTTAGATAGAGAACAAAAACAAGCAATTACTACATCAAATTTATCTGTAAAATCTTCAACAAATTTTATAGCAAAAACAATAGATAGAATAAAAAAAGGAGATAATGTAGTAATAATTTCTACTAGTGGAAATTACACAAAAATAAGAACATCAAATGGAAAAATAGGATATGTTAAATCAAATAAATTAGCAAATGAATTTACAGTAAGAACAAATATGGAAGAAGAAAAACAAATACAAGGAAATATAAACTTAACATGGGATTATTTTTCACATGTTGCAAAAGCACCTGATAGAACAGGAACAACAATTGAAGGAGTAAATGTAGTTTCACCAGCATTTTTCTATGTTAATGAAGATGGAAAATTAGTAGAAAATGTAGGAAATGAAGGACAAGCTTACATAGAATGGGCTCATAATAATGGATATAAAGTATGGCCAATGGTATCAAATGCTGGAGATAACATGATAACAGTAACATCTAGAATCATGAATAGTTATGAAGAAAGAAAAGAATTAATAGAATCAATTGTTAAAGCATGTGTGAAATACGGATTAGATGGAATAAATATTGATTTTGAAAATATGAAACAAGAAGACAAAGATTTATATTCAAGATTTATAATAGAATTAACACCTAGATTAAAAGAAATAGGATTAGTAACATCAGTAGATGTAACAGCACCAGACGGAGGAGAAACATGGTCACTATGTTTTGACAGACATGTAATTGGAGATGTTGCAGACTATATTGTATTTATGGCATATGACCAATATGGAGTATCAAGCGATAAAGCTGGAACAACAGCAGGATATGATTGGGTAGAATTAAGTTTAAATAAATTTTTAACAACAGAAGAAATAGAACCAGAAAAAATAATTTTAGCTGTTCCACTATATACTAGATTATGGACAGAAGATAGTAATGGTAAAATTATGAAAAATCCAACAGTTAGTATGAAAGATATAGATAGTGTTATACCAGAAGGTGTAGAACGAAACTGGAAAGATGATGTAAAACAATATTATGTAGAATATGAAGAAGATGGAAATAAAAAGAAAATGTGGATAGAAGATATAACATCATTAAAAGAAAAAGTATCATTAATAAAGAATAATAACCTTGCAGGAGTAGCATCTTGGCAAAAAGGAATGGAAACTGACGAATTTTGGAAAATGTTAGTACAAGAATTAGGATTAAATGGTACTAAATAGTACTATTTAATCCTAATTAATACAAATTTCTTGACATAATAGAAATATATATATATAATACTGTTAAATTAGATAAAAACTACATTTGGAGGTAATTTGACTAATGCAAGAACAAAAT
This sequence comes from uncultured Clostridia bacterium, assembly GCA_944392675.1. Classification (GTDB taxonomy): domain Bacteria; phylum Bacillota; class Clostridia; order TANB77; family CAG-508; genus CAG-269. Next base: position 1,441 of record CALXXK010000130.1, on the reverse strand, counting down.
GTTTTTTTTGCAACTAATAAATATCAAAATCAAACAGATGAAGAAATAATCGCAGAAATAAAAGCAGGAGACGAAAAAGCATTAACATATTTACTAAATAAATACAAAGAACTAGTTAATATAAAAGTAGGGAAATACTTTTTAATAGGAGCAGAAAAAGAAGATATCATACAAGAAGGAATGATAGGGCTATATAAAGCAATAAAAAACTATAATAAAGATAAAAACAACAGCTTTAAATCTTTCGCAAATATTTGCATAGAAAGACAATTAATAACTGCAATAAAAACATCAAACAGACAAAAACATATGCCATTAAATTCATATTTATCTTTAAATACAGCAGCATATGATAATAATGAAGAAGATAGTGTAGAATTAATAGATACATTTGACAGTAATACAGTAGAAGATCCTTTAGAGACTGTGATGAAAAAGGAATATTACGAACAATTACAAAATAACATAGAAAAAACACTAAGTAATTTCGAAAAACAAGTATTGGACAGATTTATGAAAGGGGAAAGTTATAATATAATAGCACAAAAATTAGATTCTCCAATAAAATCTGTTGACAACGCAATTCAAAGAATAAGAAAAAAATTTAATAGGGGACGGTCCTTAAATCCCTAATTTTCGGGAACATGGGGACGGACCTTTGTCGAATTTCCGCTTTAGGGATGCATCCAAAATCAGAAATTTTTATTTTCATATAATTTTTAATAAAAAAAAAGGTATAATATATAAATTTTCTTAATTACGAATGTGAATGAAAGAATATTATAAATTCTTTAATTATCAAGTAGGAGAATCTCAAACTTGTTTTGAGAGGTGCCTCCTTGATAATTTTAGAATTTATTTATCCTGTAATGTTAGCCGAGTAATTAATAAAATTTATATATTATACCTTTGCTTCTAATTAATATAAATTGTTTTTTTGAATTTCTGATTTTTGACGCGTCCCTAAAGCGGAAATTCGACAAAGGTCCGTCCCCATGTTCCCGAAAATTAGGGATTTAAGGACCGTCCCCTTTTTTTGGAGCTTCCAACGGGAATTGAACCCGTGACCTCTACCTTACCAAGGTAGCACTCTACCAACTGAGCTATGGAAGCAAATGAAATATACTACACATTATATAATATTAATTTGTAAAAGTAAATGATTTTTAATACAAATTATTGACTTTTTTTAAAAAAAGTATTAAAATTAAAAGCACAAAAATAAAAATAAAAACAATGAGAGAAAAGTAAAATATAGGTTACTTAAAGAGAAAGTTAGTCATAGGCTGAAAGCTAACTTAAGCAAACATATTTGAAAACTACCTCTTTATGTTTCTAGTGAAAAAGCTAGACGTTTAAGATACGTTATAATCTAAAATTAAGTTAAAATTAGGATGGAACCGTGTATAAATAAATGCACTCCTATGAATATTATATTCAT
>CALXXK010000129.1 GCA_944392675.1 uncultured Clostridia bacterium | reverse complement strand
AAGAATATTCAAAAATAATATATAGAGCATTTGAAAGTAATAAAGAAAACATGAAATCAGGAACATATAAAATAGAACTAGGAAATACTTTTTCAGATGTATTAAACCAAAATGGTGGACAAGAAATGTTAGGAAAATATTATCAATCAGCAATAGAAGCATATACATATGATAATCCAGATATATTTTATTTAAGTCCAAATAAAATGTATTTAAATATAGAAACAATTACATCAGGAAATAATGTTACATATAATGTTTATATTAGCAATGGAAATCAAACAAATTATTTATCAGATGAATTTTCAACAAGGCAACAAGTAGACAATGCAATAGCACAATTAGAACAAGTAAAAAATTCAATAATGCAAAATAGAACTGGAAATACATATAACGATATAAAAATGGTACATGACTATTTAGTAGATAATGTAACATATGACACATCAATATCAAAACCACACATATATAACATATATGGAGCTTTGATAAACAAAGAAGCAGTATGTGAAGGATATGCAAGAGCATTTAAATATTTGTTAGATAATATGGAAATACCATGTGTGTTAGTTGTAGGAAAAGCAACTAACGCACAAGGAAGGTCAGAAAATCATGCTTGGAATTATGTTCAAGCAAATGGAAAGTGGTATGCAGTAGACACAACTTGGGATGACCCAGTAGTTGTAGGAGGAGGTACAGCAAGTCAATCATCTAAGTATAAATATTTTATGAAAAGTGCGAATGAATTTAATACAGACCATTTTGCAAACGGACAATTTACTGAAGGAGGAAAAGTATTTAGCTATCCAGAAATTTAAAGGGGACGTTCCTTCAATCCCTAAAATTAGGGACATAAGGGACGGACCTTTGGAAAATTACCATTTTTGGGACGCATATAAAAAGGGAATTTTATTAAAATATTTTACATTAATCAAACAAAAGTATTATATATAAATTTTAATAATTACTCGGCTAACATTACAGAACAAATAAATTCTAAAATTATCAAGCAGGCACCTCTCAAAGCAAGTTTGAGATTCTCCTACTTGATAATTAAAGAATTTATAATGTTCTTTCATTCGCATTCGTAATTAAAAAATTTATATATAATATTTTGTTTTTGGTAGTAAAAAATGTTATAAAATAAAATCCCTTTTTATATGCGTCCCAAAAAAGGTAATTTTCCAAAGGTCCGTCCCTTATGTCCCTAATTTTAGGGATTGAAGGAACGTCCCCTAAAGGATAATACAAATCAATCCGCCACTACCTTCATTGACAATACGTTCCAAAGTTTCTTGAAGTTTAATTTGAGCATCTTCTGGCATTTTAGAAAGTTTAGTTTGAAGTCCTTCATTGACAAGTTCATGTAAACTTTTGCCAAAAATATTAGAATCCCAAATTTTAGTAGGGTCACTCTCAAATTCAGAAAGTAAGTAATTAACTAATTCTTCTGATTGTTTTTCAGAGCCAACAATAGGAGAAACTTCTGTAGTTACATTAGTCTTTATAAGATGAATACTAGGAGCTGTAGCTTTTAATTTTACACCAAATCTAGAACCTTGTTTAACCATTTCAGGTTCTTCTAAAATAAGTTCATCAATAGAAGGTGTTACAATTCCATAACCTTTCCTATCAACTTCATCTAAAGCATAAGAAATTTTATCATATTTCTTTTTAGTAACAGAAAGTTCACTAATAATGCTAAACAAATCACCTTCATTATTGACGCAAACACCAGTTATTTCAGAAAGAACTTTGTAAAATAATTCGTCTTTTAAAGTTATTTCAATACTTACATTTCCTGAATCTAATCTGATATTTTCAATAGAAGTTTTTGAAATTATTTCAGTAGATTTTATACTTTCAACACATCCTGATACATCTTTTAAAACATTAACACTATCAAAAGCATCTTTTATTTCTTGGAAAAGTTGAGCTTTTAAAGGATGTTCAATACTTAAACTATCAATCCATCTAGGAAATTTAATTCTAATTTGGTCAACAGGAAATTCATATAAAACCTTAGAAAACATGTTATTAATATCTTCAATAGAAAGATATTCACAATTAATTGGTAGGACTGAGGTATTATATTTGTCACTTAACTTATTAGCAAGTTCTTTAGTATAATCTGAATTAGGATCATTAGAATTTAAGATAATTATAAATGGTTTATTTAATGCTTTTAATTCGTTTACTACTCTTTCTTCAGCCTTAATATAGTCTTCTCTAGGAATATCAGTAATGCTACCATCTGTAGTAACTATAACACCTATTGTAGAATGTTCTTCTATAACTTTTTTAGTACCAATTTCAGCAGCTGTTTCGAAAGGTATTTCTTCTTCAGACCAAGGAGTTTTAACCATTCTTGGCATATCATCTTCTAAATATCCAATAGCATTATCTACTAGATAACCTACACAATCAACCAATCTAGTTTTAAATTTTAAGTTATTATCTAAAGTAATTTCAATAGCCTCATTTGGAACAAATTTGGGCTCTGTTGTCATTATAGTTTTTCCACCAGCACTTTGTGGAAGTTCATCTTTTGCACGTTCTTTTTTGTATTCGTTATCAATATTAGGAAGAACCAACAAATCCATAAATTTCTTTATAAAAGTAGATTTTCCAGTCCTTACAGGTCCAACAACTCCTACATAAATATCACCATCAGTTCTTTTTGCAATGTCTTGATACAACCTTGTATTTTCCATCTATATACCTCCTTAATCTTAAAGAAAATGTTTGTACAAAATTACTTTAGTTAATATATATTGAGTTTTTTCAAGAATATGACAAGTTTTATAAATTTGGAAAAAATTTTCATACATAAAAAACTTGATAAAAAACTTCATGTGTGTTAAAATGACAATATTAAGTAAAAATCATATAATATAATAAAAAAACAAAAGGGGCGAGACTAAATGGATAAATTACAAGACGCAGTGGATATATTGAAAGTATATAACCAAGAACATGTAATAAAATTATTGGAAAAATTAAATGCAGAAGAAAAAGAAGAATTATTAGAACAAATAAATCAAATAGACTTTCAGCAGATGAAAGAATTATATGATAACACAAAAAAGACAATTGAACTTAAAGAAAACAAAATAGAACCATTAAAATATTGTGACAAAAGTAAATTAGCCAAAAATGAAAAAGAAGAATTAGATAATTTAGGAGAAAGTGTAATAAGAAATGGCCAATATGCAGTAGTGACTATGGCAGGAGGCCAAGGAACACGTTTAGGTCACCCAGGACCAAAAGGAACGTTTAGATTAGATGTATATGGAAAAGGAAAATATTTATTTGAAATATTATGTGAAAACTTAAAAGAAGCTAATAAAAAATATAATACAACAATACCTTGGTATATAATGACAAGCAAAGAAAATAATGAACAAACAATAGAATTTTTAGAAAAAAACAATTATTTTGGATATGACAAAAATAATGTAATAATATTTACTCAAGGAGAATTACCATTAGTAGATGAAGAAGGAAAACTACTAATAGGTAAAAATATGAAAATCAAAGAAGCATCAGATGGAAATGGTGGTACATATTTTTCATTAAGAGCAAGTGGATGCCTTTCAGATATGAAAGAAAGAGGAATTAAATGGATATTCATAGGTGGAGTAGATAATGCATTATTAAAAATGGCAGATGTAACACT
>CALXXK010000128.1 GCA_944392675.1 uncultured Clostridia bacterium | reverse complement strand
TTTCACACAAATATATGGTTTGACGAATCATATAGTGTAGGGATTGTAACACATTCATTTGCAGATATTTGGAAAATAGGTTCTTATGATGTACATCCAATTTTGTATTATTGGATATTAAAGGTAATTTCTTTAATATTTGGACAAAATATATTAGTATATAGAATCTTTTCAGCTTTAGGAATAGTGATTTTAGGAATATTAGGATTGACACATATAAGGAAAGATTTTGGTAAAAAAACAGGTTTATTATTTACATTTTTTAGTTTTTTCTTACCAGTGATATTAAATTATGCTTTAGAAATAAGGATGTACTCATGGACTATTGTTTTTGTAACATTAATGGCAATATATCTATATAGATTTATAAAACAGAAAAATTTAAAGAATATAATTTTATTTGGAATATTTAGTATAATTAGTTGTTATATGCATTATTATGCTTTAGCATGTGCTGGTATACTAAATTTAGGTTTAATTATATATGTAATTAGGAAAAGAAAAGAATTTAATAAAAAACTAATAAAACAATTTATAGGAGTAGAAATTGTACAAGTTCTACTATATTTACCATGGTTTGTATGTTTTGTAATGCAATTTTTAAGAGTGGGTAGTGGATTTTGGATTACATTAGAGATACCACAAATATTTATAGATGTATTAAATTTTCAATATATGGGGAATTTAAATTCAACATTTGCATTAATAGTAGCCATTTTACTATATGTGTATGTAGGATTTTTAATATATAAAAGTATAAAAAATAAAGAAGATGTTAAACCAGGTATAATACCAATATTAGTATATATAGCAATAGTAATTGTAATGTTTTTGATATCATTAATATCACCAATACTATATGCAAGATATCTATTTACAATAACAGGATTATTGATTTTCTTTTTATCATTTTTTATGGCAAAAGAAAAAAACAGATATATCACAATAGGAATATGTATTGTAATAGCAATAATGGCAATTTTTAATAATGTTAAAGTTTGCCAAGAAAATTATGATGAGTCAAATGGTAAACAGATTGAATATTTAAAAGAAAACTTGCAATCAGGTGATATAATAATATATAAAGAAATAGGACAAGGTGGAGTAGTTGCTGTACAGACACAAGATTATAAACAATATTTTGTGAATTTATATAATTGGTCTATAGAAGAAGCATATAAAGCATATGCCCCACAAATGGAAGTAGCATATTCAGTAGAAGAAATAGAAAATAATATAGATGGAAGATTAGTTATAATTGATACTCCAGACTATAGTTTTTATAATAATGATTTTAATAATAAAGATAATTATAATGTTGTTAGTATGGAAAAATTTGAGACTAAATATAAAAATATTGGTTATGGAATAATAATATTAGAGAAAAAGCAATAGAAAAAATCAACAATATATACTTCTTCTATATATAAAGCATGAAAAGATTATAATGAAAACTTTTTAAAAGGTAGTATATAAATTTAAGAAATTAAAAAAGGGAGTTATAAAAAGTATGGATATAGCAATTATTTATTCAAGCAAGACAGGAAATACGAAAACTATAGCTAAAGCAATAAAAGAACAATTACAAAATAAAAATATAGTTTATTTTGGAAATGTTACTGAAGAATTACCTAAAGCTGACATTTATATTATTGGATCTTGGACAGATAAAGGAAATGCTACTAATGACATTATAGAAGTCCTTAAAAAAATAAAAAACAAAAAAATCGCATATTTTGGAACAGCAGGGTATGGCGGAAGTGAAGAATACTATAAAAAGCTATTTGAAAAAGTAAGAATTAATATAGATTCATCTAACGAAATATTGGGATATTTTTATTGTCAGGGAAAAATGCCTATACAAGTCAGAGAAAGATATGAAAAAATGATTACTCAAAATCCGGAAAATACTAATCTAAAAGTATCTATAGAAAATTTTGATAAAGCATTATCACATCCAGATAGTGAAGATATAAATAATGTAAAAAAGTGGGTAAAATGTAAAATCTTAAGCAAGAAATAGTAATTTATTGTTATTATGGGAGAGATGAAAAATGAATATAAATTTTTATGAATTAGAAGAAATAGATGTACCTAATTGCCCATTTGGAAGTACACACGAAATATATAATAATACAAATAAGAATTTAGTATTGTTAGATATTAAAGCTGAGAAGTAAGGTAAAGATAAATTAACAAGGATTGTCGAAAGGAATGAAGTAAAAATGGAAAAAATATCAATAATAGTATCATGTTACAATGAAGAACAAGCATTACCACTATTTTACAAAGAAATAGAAAAAGTAAAAAATCAAGACTTTCAAGATATAGATTTTGAATATATATTTGTAAATGACGGTTCATCAGATAAAACATTGGAAATAATGAAAGAACTAAGCAGTAAAGATGATAAAGTAAAATATATCTCATTTTCAAAAAACTTTGGAAAAGAATCTGCAATGTATGCGGGCTTAGAAGCAGCAACAGGAGACTATGTAACACTAATGGATGCAGATTTACAAGACCCACCATCATTACTTAGACAAATGTATGACACGATAAAAAATGAAGGATATGATTGTGTAGGGACAAGAAGAGTAACAAGAAAAGGTGAACCACCAATTAGAAGTTTTTTTGCAAGAATATTCTATAAATTAATAAATAAAATGTCAAAAGTCGAAATGGTAGATGGTGCAAGAGACTATAGATTAATGACAAAACAAATGAAAGATGCAATTATTTCAATGAAAGAATATAATAGATATTCAAAAGGATTATTTAGTTTTGTTGGATTTAACACAAAATGGATAGAATATGAAAATGTAGAAAGAGTAGCTGGAGAAACAAAATGGTCATTTTGGAAATTATTTAAATATGCTATAGAAGGGATAACTGCTTTTTCAACAGTTCCATTAGTTTTAGCATCAGCAATAGGCTTAATATTTTGCTTAATATCATTTTTATTGATAATTGTAATAATCATAAGAACATTAGTATTAGGAGATCCAACAAGTGGTTGGCCATCACTTGTATGTATAATATTTATGGTATCTGGAATACAGCTATTTTCTATTGGAATAATAGGACAATATCTGGCTAAAACATATTTAGAAGTAAAGAAAAGGCCAATTTATATAATAAAAGAAAAAAATTTTTAAATAGGGGACGTTCCTTTAATCCCTAAAATTCGGGATAATGGGGACGGACCTTTGGAAATTTACCATTTTAGGAACAAGTCCAAAAAGGGAATTTATTAAAAATATTTCTCATTAATTAAACAAAAGTATTATATATAAATTTTAATAATTACTCGGCTAACATTACAAAACAAATAAATTCTAAAATTATCAAGCAGGCACCTCTCAAAGCGAGTTTGAGATTCTCCTACTTGATAATTAAAGAATTTATAATGTTCTTCCATTCGCATTCGTAATTAAGAAAATTTATATATAATACTTTGTTTTTAATAGTAAAAGTATATATAATTAAATTTTCCTTTTTGGACTTGTTCCTAAAATGGTAAATTTCCAAAGGTCCGTCCCCATTATCCCGAATTTTAGGGATTAAAGGAACGTCCCCTTATTTTTGGTTATTATTATTGTTATTGTTATTCTGTTTTTGTTCATTATTTTTGTTATTTTTATTTTTCTTTGACATATGAAGCACCTCCATTCAAATTCTAATTATATTTTTAACCAAAATA
>CALXXK010000127.1 GCA_944392675.1 uncultured Clostridia bacterium | reverse complement strand
TGGAAAAAGGGGTGTCCTTGCTTCCCAAGGTCCGTCCCCATTATCCCGAATTTTAGGGATTGAAGGAACGTCCCCTTTTCATAAGTATAGCACCATTTCCATTATTATAATAATTTTTTCTAAATCCAACTACTTTAAAACCAAACTTTTTATACAAATTAATAGCATAAACATTACACTCATTTACCTCCAAATTAATAACAGAGATATTAAGGTCATTACAAATACTAAAAAGTTTTTGCATAAGTAAAGAACCAATTCCATGATAACGAAAAGATTTTTTTACAACAATATTCATGATTTCAGCTTCATCAAGAATTAATTTTAAACCAGCAAAACCAACAATATTATCATTTAATTTAGCAATAATATATTTAGAATTACCACTTAATAATTCAGATTTTAAAATATCATAATTCCAGAAATCATCAAAAGATGTGATTAAATCATCTTTCAAAATTTCTAAATCTTCCAAATTCATATCAGATATAGAAATATCAGAATTAGAAAAATTCAAATTACACATGACCATCACATCTTTCTAAATTATTTTTTTCTTCAAGTAATCTCTGAGCTTGAGGTTTTTTTAAATATAAAGGAAGAAGCTCATAAGAAGCTTTATTTGATTTTATGAATTTATATAATCCAGCTATTCCAAGATTATATGAATTTAAATTATTATCAACAGTAAAAATAGCATTAGAAAAATTTTTATTAAGAATATCTTTATATACCAAAGATCCATCTCCAACAAAAGTGATTTTTTTATTTGCATAAGAATTATTTAAAGTGTTACATATATTTTCAATAGAGTCAGCTGATGGATATATTATTTCTTTATAAATTGAATTCTCCAATTGATATAATGCAAAATAACAATTAGAATGTTTGCAATCAATAAGAGAACATATCAACCCATCATTTTTTATATTATAAGACAAAGATTCCAAAGAGCTAATACCTATACAAGGAATATCTAAACTATCATGAAAAGCTTTAGCTGTTGCAATTCCAATCCTAATACCAGTAAAAGAACCAGGTCCTTCATCACAAACAATCAAATCAATATCTTTTAAATGTAATCCTGTTTTTTCAAATGCAGTTTGTATAAAAGGCATTAAATTTTCAGAATGAGTTCTCCCAGTATTTGAATCTAAATTACATAATAAAAGTTTGTCTTTCAATATTGAAACTCCACATATATCACTTGCAGTATCTATACTTAAAATATTCAAAATAATCCTCCTTATTTTTCAACAATTCCATCTATATTAGAAAAAATATCATCATATTTATTTCCAAAAGTAGTTATATTTAAAATTCTAGTGTTTTCATTAGTAAAATCTCTTTCAAATGAAATTTTAATGTAATCATCAGGAAGAACATCTTCAATAATTTCTCCCCATTCAATAATGCAAATACCATTATCAAAATATTCTTCTCCACCAATTTCATAAAATTCAGAACTATCAGATAATCTATATACATCAAAATGATAAATGTTAATGCCATTTTTTGCATATTCATTAACAATAGTGAATGTAGGGCTAGATATTTCATCTGATAAATCAAAATATTCTAATATACCTTGAGTAAATTTAGTTTTACCAGAACCTAGTTCACCAGACAATACAATAATATCCTTTTTATGTAATTTTGAAGCTAAATGTTTTGCAAAATTTATTGTACAATCTTCACCATAAGATGTATAAATATAATTCTTCATATATTCCTCCAAATATCCACTAAAATATACTAAAATTATAATATAAAAAATTAAAAAAATCAAATAAAACTATTGATAAATTTTAATAATTGTAATATAATCGTAACATACTTGTAATAGAAAAGAAATAAAAGTTGTGGAAGGGAAGATATACAATGTTTAAATTGGGATTTGGACAAGATATTGGTATTGATTTAGGTACAGCAACAGTAATTGCATATGTAAAAGGAAAAGGAATAGTCCTAAGAGAACCATCTGTTGTTGCAGTAGATAATAATACAGGAGAAGTTTTAGCTGTAGGAAAAGAAGCCAGAAGAATGTTAGGAAGAACTCCAGGAAACATCATAGCTACAAGACCATTAAGAGATGGGGTAATATCAGATTATACTGTAACAGAAAAAATGTTAAAACATTTCATAAACAAAGTATGTGGAAAATTTGTTTTTTCACCAAGAATAATGATTTGTATACCTTCACAAGTAACAGAAGTAGAAAAAAAGGCAGTAATAGATGCAGCTTCACAAGCAGGAGCCAGAAAAGTTTATCTTATAGAAGAACCAATAGCAGCAGCAATAGGAGCAGGAATAGATATATCAAAACCATGTGGAAATATGGTAGTTGATATTGGAGGAGGAACTACAGACATTGCAGTAATATCATTAGGAGGTTCAGTTGTTAACACATCATTAAAAGTTGCAGGAGATAGATTTGATGAATATATAGTAAAATATATAAAAAAGAAACATAATGTAATGATAGGAGAAAGAACTGCTGAAGATTTAAAAGTAAATATAGGATGTGTATATCCAAAAATACAAGATACAGAAATGGATATAAGAGGAAGAGATTTAACAACAGGTCTGCCAAAAACAATAACAATACATTCTAGTGAAATGTTAGAAGCTTTAATAGAGCCAGCAATGATGATAGTAGATGCAGTCCATAGTGTTTTAGAAAGAACACCACCAGAATTAGCAGCAGATATTAGTGATAAAGGAATATATATGACAGGTGGAGGTTGCTTAGTAGATGGATTAGATAAATTATTACAAGAAAAAACTGGAATAAATGTAATGATTGCTCAAGATACTGTATCATGTGTAGCATTGGGAACAGGAAAAGCACTAGATAATTTAGATGTATTAGATGGAAAAGCAAGAAAATAAAGATAGAGAGATAACTATAATTTATGTATATTAGCATAAATTATATAAATCTCTCTTTTATTATTGCAAGGGAAAAATTTATTTTCAAATAATATTAGATAAAAAGATTTATGGTAAATCTATAAATAAAAAATTATGTTACCTATATTTTGTAAAATTATTGATATTTTCTTTATTTTATAGTAAAATAATAACATTAAGAAATAGTAAAAAATAAAAAAGGAATGATATAAAAAATGAAAAAAGTAGCATTTATAACATTACGGATGTAAAGTAAATCAATATGAAACAAATGCAATGGCGCAAAAATTTTTAGAAAAAGGATATGAAGTAACAGAACACACAGAAAAAGCTGATATATACATAATAAATACGTGTACAGTAACAAATATGTCAGATAGAAAATCAAGACAAATGTTAAGAAGAGTAAAAGAACTAAATCATGAAGCAATAATAGTAGCATGTGGATGTTATGTACAAGTCGGAGAAGAAGAATTAAAGAAGATAGATGAAATTGATTTGATATTAGGAAATAATGAAAAAAAAGATATAGTAAAATATGTAGAAAAATATTTAAAAACACACCAAAAAGATGCAAAAATACAAGATGTAATGCATCAAAAAGACTTTGTAGAATTTGGAGACATCACATATACAGAAAAAACAAGAGCAGTAATAAAAATTCAAGATGGATGTGATAGATTTTGTTCATACTGTATAATACCATATGCAAGGGGAAGAGTAAGAAGTAGAAATCCCCAAAATATAGTATCAGAAATAGAAAAAATAGCTCAAAAAGGAATCAAAGAAGTAGTAATAACAGGAATACATATAGCATCATATGG
>CALXXK010000126.1 GCA_944392675.1 uncultured Clostridia bacterium | reverse complement strand
TACTAATTCATCTTTTGATATTGCTCTTCCAGATGAAAAAAGCATTGCTTCTATTATCCCTTTTATTTTTTCAGTTTCCATTTATTCACTTCCTCATATAACTTGTTTGTAAATAAGCAATTTTCTTTTTATATTATATATTTTTATTTATATTATTTTTTTATTTATAATGTGTATATTATTTCACAAATCTATCATTATGTCAATTATTTTTTGATTTTTCTTGCACTTTGTTTTTGTATATGTTATATTATTTTTAGAAATTATATTGAATAAATTTATTGAACAAATTAGAAAGCTATTTGCTTTCACTGAATATTAAATTTTTATATTTCTTGAAGCAATATATTGCTTGGATTGGAGGTATTTATGGATAATAAAAAATTGGAGGTTGTTTCTGGTGATGGTTCTAATTTAGATATTTCTCCTGTTCATGAACATTTGACTGCTGGTAAACCAAATACTAAAAAACCTAAAAATATTGTTGTTCCTAAGGAAAATTCTAAAGATAAGGATTCTAAATCAGATGAAAATTCTAGTGATAAAGAACAATAGCAGGATTTAAAATGATATAAACAAAAAATGTTTATATCATTTTAAATCCCAAGTCACTGTTCACACTCCAAATTTATGGAATAAATTTACCTGCAACTTATATCAAAGCGATTTTATTATAGATATTTATATGGAATTATTTTATTTTTTTCGTCTAAATTTATAATTTTATCATACATACATACAATTCCGCCTTCTCCAATTTGCTTAATATTTTCAAGTACTTTAAAATTGTCTATCATATCTTTTGAAGGTTTTGCTGTTTTCTTAATTTCTATTGGATAAAGTATATTATTTTGTTCGATTATTAAATCTATTTCTCTTTTTTCCTTGTCTCTGTAGAAATATACTGGTGGTCTTAGTTCTCCGCTATTGTAATAGCTTTTTATAATTTCTACTATTACGTAATTTTCAAAAAAGTTTCCTGCCATTGTTCCAGTTTCTAATACTTCACTAGTTTTCCATTTTGTTAAATAAGCCGCTAAACCTGTATCTAAGAAATAAACTTTAGGTGTTTTTATTGCTCTTTTCATAATATTATTATAATATGGCTCAAGTATATATATAATATTAGATGCTACAAGAATAGACAACCACCTTTGAGCTGTTGGTATAGTTATACCAACTTCATTTGCAATACTATTTAAATTTAATAGTTGACCTATTCTACTTGCTAATGCTGTCATAAATTTTAGAAAACTAAGCGTATCACCCACTTGAGTTAAACTTCTTACATCTCTTTCGATATATGTGCTTACATACATTGCATAAAACATATCAACATCACTTTCATCACGATATAACGCTGGCATTGCTCCTTTATGAATTATATTCCATATTTCATCATAAGGAATTTCTTTTTCATATTTTTTTCTTTTATTTAGATATTCTTCTGTTGGAAGAAATGGTTCATTAAAATCTATACTTTTAATTTCTCTAAGACTTAATCCTAATAGATTAACAATTCCTATTCTTCCTGCTAGACTTTCACTAACATTTTTCATTAAATCAAATTGTTGTGAACCTGTTAGATAGAATATTGCTTTCTTATCAGTACTATCCACTTCCATTTTTATATATCTTAATAAATTAGGTGCATATTGAATTTCATCAATTATGATTGGAGGTTTATTTGCTTTTAAAAATAATTCAGGTTCTTCAACTGCTGATTGATTTAAAAGCATATCATCTAATGTTATATAATTGATGTCTGGTTTTATATTTTTTAGCATTGTGGTCTTTCCTACTTGCCTTGCACCTGTTATTAATATGCTTTTAAACATTTTTTCTTGCTTTTTTATTACATTTTCAGCTAATCTTTTTATATATTTCATACTCACATCTCCTGACTATTTTAATATTCAATATTATTATAGTCGTTTTATTGTGATTTGTCAATTATTTTACACTAACTAAAAAATCATATGCTTCTACATAATCAGAAGTTGTTGATATATTTAATTGTGTTGTTGCACCAACTTCTAACTCATTTATTATTCCTGTTATTTTTGCTATTTCACTTCCGTCTTCTCTTATTAATGTTATTTCAACCTGTTTTACTTCTGTTTTTGCTCCTGAATTGTTTTTTACATCTGCTAATAGTGTTGTCATTCCTCCTTCTGTTGTTAGTTGTATGTTTGATATTTGTAATCCTTCTACTTCTTTTACTTCATTTAGTTTTGTGCTTTTGTTTATTTTTATTCCTTCTTCTATTTCTTCTACATAGCTTTCTTGATTACTACCTTGATTTTGGTTTGATTCTTCTTTTGGCTTTTTAGTATTTTGTGATAATGTTGATATTAAAACTATACCAATAATAATTAATATAATTATTATTGTTCCTGCTAGTAAAACTTTTCTCTTTTTTTGATTAATATTTTTCTTATCCAATTTTTTCCCCCCTTAATTTAGAAAATTTGTATTTTTTTATATATTAGACTATTTTGACAATTTATTTCTACTTTTATAAAATCTTTAAATCTTCCAAGTTAAATTTTTATTTAATATCAATCTTTTTTATTTGTTTGTATAGATACTTGTTATAATGACATTTAATTTAGAATTTAAATTTCCTTCAATTATTACATCACTTCCAATTTTTACTGTCCTATAACAATAATCCGCTTTTTGATTATATGCAATAGCATTAATTATAGAATTATTTAAAAGTTTAATTGTAAAAAATGCTATTGCATCATTTTTTCCATTTAATATAAATTTATAATCAATATCAGAAATTACTTTTCCCATAAAAAAACATATATTCATTATATAACCCTTTTTATAAATACAAAATATGTAATGATTTACAATATTTATTTTATATTTAAAATTTGAATTTAAATTTTAATATTTAATTTTTAATATACGTATTTTCAGCATTTTCTTACTAACACATATATTTTAGATTCATTTTTACCTTTATAGAATTTTAATTTATATAGTTATATTAATTTTTTTAATTCTTGATAAGGAAGGAATAAATCTCTTTATTACTAATACTTTACTGTATACATTCCGTAAAATGTATAATCTGAAATAGTATTAGAGTGAGAGACGCGAACCAATATTGTTGTTGGTATTAGTAGGATTGTTGCTATTGCGATTGCTTGCTGGATTGACATTTGTAGCATTGTAGTTCCCACCACGATTGATACGGTTCATGGACGAGTTGCCCTCTTCGATTTATCCCTGTTTAATTTTGAAAATCTTTTTCTACATAAAATAGCTTATTTGTTAAATTATATACATCAGCCCATTTAATATAGCCTACATGTCCTGCTAAATATTTTTTAGCATCATGACTATTCATTTTTCCATTTTGTATTTCAGATTTAAGTTTTTTCACTTTATTTTTAAGTTTTCTTTTTCCTTTATCCCTTATTTTCATTCTATATTCGTTTATTTTATATCCGCAAAAATTCACACCTTGTTTTCCTTTAAAAATTTGTGTCTTGCTATTTAATTCTAATTTTAAATTATCTCTTAAATAATCTTTTATTTCTGATAACGCATTTTTCGCTTCCTGTTTTGTTTGTACAATTAATATACTATCATCAAGATATCTGGCATAATATTTTATTTTTAATTTATGCTTTATAAATTGATCTACTTCATTTAAATATATATTTGCAAATATTTGACTTGTATAATTCCCTATTTTATGCAAAGCTTTGCATAAAATAGGTTATAGCAATTAAAATATTATAGAAAGTATTATGTAGAAATGCTT
>CALXXK010000125.1 GCA_944392675.1 uncultured Clostridia bacterium | reverse complement strand
TACTTAGGTTGCATAACTCGCGTTTTTGTACATTCTTATTTTTGATTTTTTGTTCATTTATATATTGACATTTATAAACAAAAATGGGGAGCCTAATCCTGAGGACAGATGGGTTGTTAACGGTCTGGTGTTTACTAACACCTACGAAGAAGTATAAGTCCCTCTGCCCATGAAAGTCAGTAGAACTAAACATTCTGCTGGCTTTCAATCATTATTATAAGGTTTTGACAATCCAATCTAAAAATTCTTTACTTGCACCTTTTATTTCAGAATAAGAAATTTCAGCTGTTTCATAATTATGTATCTTCTTAATTTCATTTTCTATTTTAGAAAATAAACTTTCTTTTGTTCTAAATTCCAATTTATATTCATCAGATTCCTCTAATTCATTATTCCACCAATATTTAGAGTGAACTTTGGATACTTGACTGCTAGCTACTAATCTTTTTTCTAATAATCTATTTATTATTTTATTTGCTATTTCTTTCTTATCACAAAATGTTGTTACTATTATATATTCATCCATTTTCGTACCATCCTATTTACAAAGTTATATTATTTTCCTTCAATTTCTCAATAAGTTTATCTAATCCTTGATTTTTAATATCTAAAGTAAATCCTTTTATGCCAAGTTTTTTTGCCATATTAATATTTTCCTCTGTATCATCGATAAAAAAACATTCTTCTGGCTTAATATTAAAAGTTTCAAATAATTTGATATATATTTCTTTATTGGGTTTTATAATGTGATAATCACATGACATAATCCATCCATCTACAGATTTAAATATAGGTAGTTTTATCAAATATTTATAAGCTTCTTTATTATTATTCGATAATATAAAAATGTTGTACTTATTGTTCTTTAAATTATTCAGTAATTCAATTACTTCATCATTGAAAGGTCTATATTTATAATAATTTAATAAAATTTCTCTTACACTCTTGTTAATAGGAAAATTGAATTTACAGTTATTAAAATGCTCTTCTAAAGTTTCATTTCCTAAATCCAATTCATTCCAATTATCAAAGAACTGTCTTCTGATAATCAGACGATTTCTTTCATCTAGTTCTTTTAAATTTTCTAAAACAATTGATGGAGTATCTTTTAATATTACATTTCCTAAGTCAAATATTATATTTTTTATCATATATGCAAATCTCTTTTCAACATATTTTAAAAATTTTTTAATCTTCAATAATATAATTCTTGATTACATCTATAACTTCATTATGCACAATTCCATTACTTACCAAAGCACCTTTTATACTTTGGTCATATCTTTGTTCATTTCCAAATAAATCGGTTACTTTTCCACCAGCTTCTTCAACAATAACTTTAACAGCTGCAATATCACAATGCTTGTGTTCTGTACCAGTAAAAATCGCTAAGTTATAATCACCAGTAGCTACTAAGCAACTTGCTCTTGTAATACTTCCGATATCATTCAATCTAGTTTTATTTCTTAATTTTTCAAATACTTTGCAAACATTGTATTTTGCCTTTGACCACATATCACAATGGCAAACTGTTCTAATATCATCTAAAGTATAGTTATTTACAGATATTTTTTCTCCATTTTTGAATGCACCGTTTCCTTTAATAGCAGAATATAAACTATCTGTAAATGGGTCATAAACCACTCCAATATTTGGAACTCCATCAATTACTAATGCTAAAGAAAATACTGCTACTGGTATATGTCTAGCATACATAGCTGTTCCATCAACTGGATCACATACCCATACAAAATTACTTTTTCCAGATTGTTCTTCTTCACCATCTACTGCATGAGTAGGATATTGTTCTTTTACTTTTTTGATTAAATAAGAATTAATTTCTGTATCTGCTAGTGTTACAATTGTCTTGTCTCCTTTATAACTAGCACCATTATTTTGATTAAAGTATTTAAGCATTATTTTACCTGCTTGATATGCAATATTTTTTGCAAATTCTAAAAATTCTTCCATTATTAATTTTCACTCCTTAACTTTGATACTAATATTTTAGCATTTTTATAAGTTGTTGAATTTTCTCCGTATCTTTTTTTTATATCTTCAAGTCTTTTTATATAGCCAACATCATTACCATATTTATCAATTTGCATATCTGCTTCATTTAATATATTTAAAAACAATGATGTGTATTCTGAATTAATATCTCCATGATAATAAATTTCTTTCCAATATTTATAATTATTTCTTTTTAATATTTTTCCACCAATATGTGCATGATTAGAATTGTTTCCATACTCATAACCAATATCATGATTAAAGCCTAATACATATAAATCGCTTAATTCGTCATATTTTAAACTATAGTTTTTTCCTATTTCAACCATTTTTTTAGCCACTGCTAATGAGTGATTTAATCTATTATTATCCATCATTTTAAACTCCAAAATTATAAATCTTAAATTTATTTGTAATAAGAATACATTATTATCACTCTGATTATATTATTATTTAAAAAAATGTCAAGTTATTGGTCAATTTTAATGCACTTTAAAAGGAACAATAAATTAAAAAATGTACTTGAAAAATTATAAATTTTATGTTAAAGTAAAGACAATAAATTGATTGATATTTGTATCAATCGTTATGAGAGCCAAAAGTTGTAAATAACTACTTCGTTGGCACCATGTATTTATAAATTATAAAAAAGTTATCAATTGGACAAATACCACCAAACTAGAAAATAGTTTGGTGGTATTTTGCATATAAAATAATAGTAAAAAATTCTTAACAATATCTCAGCCAGCTTTTATAAAAAAACTTCAAAATATATCTTGACAAATCAAAAAAAACATATTAAACTATATAAACTGTTAGGGGGCTAACAATATGAAAAGGGAAGAAATAGGAAAATCAGTACAAAAGTTGTCAAGAAAAATCAAAAGAACATTAGATGAAACATTTCTTAATTATGGAATAACAGGAGTACAAGCAAGTATATTAAAATTTATACACAAAAAGTCACAAAGTCAAAAAGTATATGCAAGAGACATAGAAACCGAATTTGATATGAGAAGAGCAACAATAGCAGGAACATTGCAACTAATGGAGCAAAACAAGTTAATAGTAAGAAAATCTGAAGAAAATGATTGTAGACTAAAAGAAATAATTTTAACAGATAAAGCAAAAGAAATAATACAAAAATTAGATATTGCAATAAAAGAAGTCGAAAAAAAACTAACAATAAACATATCAAAAGAGGAAATTTCAAGCTTTTTAAATACAATAGAAAAATTGTCAAAAAATTTAGAAAATTAAATTTCAATAGGGATATTTTTTAATGAGACATTAGATATTGAAAATGTCTCATTAAGAAACGTCCCTAATGAGACAGAAAGAAAGGAGAAAAGAATGTTTAAAAAACTAGCTAAATATGTTAAAGAATACAAGAAATCAGCAATATTGACACCTATATTTGTAATATTAGAAGTTGTAATGGAAGTAATTATTCCTTTATTAATGGCAAAAATTATAGATGTAGGTATACAAAATGGAGATGTAAAATACATAGTAGAAATAGGAGGATTATTAATAATATCTGCAATTTTATCATTAACATTCGGAATGTTATCTGGAAGATTTGCGGCAAAAGCATCAGCAGGATATGCAAAAAATTTAAGAAAAGAAATGTTTCATAAAGTTCAAGATTATTCATTTGAAAATATTGACAAATTTTCTACATCAAGTTTAGTAACTCGTATGACAACTGATGTCACAAATGTTCAAATGGCTTTCCAAATGATTATAAGAATATTAGTTAGAGGACCTATCATGTTAATATTTGCACTATTAATGGTAATCTCAATAAGTGCAAA
>CALXXK010000124.1 GCA_944392675.1 uncultured Clostridia bacterium | reverse complement strand
TAGAATTATTAAAAACAGTAAAAAGAGAAGGAATAGAAGATTTAATCAATTTTTTAGAAAAATCAGATTTTTTTAAAGCACCAGCAAGTACAAGATTTCATGGAAGTTATGAAGGAGGGCTTGCAGAACATAGTATAAAAGTTTATGAAATATTAAAACATAAAGTAGAACATTGCATAGAGCCCATCAATATACCAGAAGAATCAATTATAATAATAGGGTTATTACACGATATTTGTAAAACTAATTTCTATAAAGTAGATTATAGAAATGCAAAAAATGCATTAGGAGTATGGGAAAAAGTACCATATTATACAATTGATGACACAATACCATATGGACATGGAGAAAAATCTGTTATGATGATTACAGAATATATGAAATTAACACCAGAAGAAAAATATTCAATACGTTGGCATATGGGATATACAGAACCAAAAGAATTGTATAATGCAATAGGAGCAACATATAAAAAATATCCAATAGCATTATTAACACATGAAGCAGATCTAGAAGCTACATATTTTTATGATATATAGGAGGATAAAATGTTAGCATATATAAAAGGAATATTAGAAATGAAAATGACAGGATATATTGTAATAGATGTAGGAGGATTAGGTTACAAAGTATTTATGTCAGAAACAGGAATAGAAAAACTAGGAAATATTGGAGAACAAGTAAAAGTACATACTCATTATAGAGTAAGAGAAGATGATATTAGTATCTATGGATTTAATACATTAGAAGAACTAAAAATGTTTGAGTTATTAATAAATGTAAGTGGAGTAGGAGCAAAAACAGCTCTTGCAATGCTTGCTGTTTGTGAACCGTCAGATTTTGCATTAGCAGTAATTTCAGAAGATATCAAAACATTAACACAAATACCAGGCATAGGGGCAAAATCAGCACAAAGAATAATTTTAGAATTAAAAGACAAACTAAAGAAAGAACAACAAATAGATATAATAAAAAATGAAGTTAGTAAGAATACTAATAATACAAAATTACAAGAAGCAATTAAGAATGATAACAAAATTAGTGAAGCTGTCCAAGCATTACAAGTTTTAGGATATAACAAGAAAGAAATTGAAAAAGCATTTGATAAATTAGATAAAGCAGAATTAACAACAGAAGAACTAATCAAAAAAGGATTATCAATTTTAGGAATGTAAAGATATACTGTCAGAAATTATTAGAAAATAAAAGGTGAAAATAATAAAATTATTTTGTTTAAATAATTGCACATGAAGGGAATGAGTTAACACATGAACAAAAATGAGCCACTAGCATTTAGAATGAGACCTAAAACACTTGAAGAATATGTAGGACAAGAACATGTACTAGGTAAAGATAAAATATTATATAGAACAATAAAAGCAGATAGATTATCTAGTATTATTCTTTTTGGACCTCCAGGATGTGGAAAAACATCACTTGCAAGAGTAATAAGCGAAACAACAAAATACAAATTTTATAAAATAAATGCAGTAACAGCAGGAGTTGCTGATATAAAAAGGGTAATAGAAGAAACAAAAAACTTCATGTTAAATCCATCAGGAAAAAGCATATTATTTATAGATGAGATACATAGATTCAATAAACTACAACAAGATGCATTACTTCCATATGTAGAAAATGGAACAATAATATTAATAGGAGCAACAACTGAAAATCCATATTTTGAAGTAAACAAAGCTTTAATTTCAAGATCAATGGTAATAAAATTAGAACCTCTAACAGAAGAAAATATATATCAAATACTAAAAAATGCAATCAAAAGACCAGACGGACTAGGAGAATATAATATAAAAATAGAAGATGAAACGCTAAAAAAACTAGCATCAATAGCAAATGGAGATGTTAGAACAGCATTAAATGGTTTAGAAGTAGCAGTATTAACTACAGCAATGGACGAAAATGGATTTATAAATATAACAGATGAAATAATTAAGAATAGTGTACAAGAAAGAAAAGCAGTATTTGACAAAAATGGTGACAGTCACTATGACAATATAAGTGCATTTATAAAATCAATGAGAGGATCAGATCCAGATGCAACAATATTTTATCTAGCAAGAGCACTAAATGGAGGAGAAGATCCAATGTTTTTAGCAAGGAGAATAGTAATTTGTGCATCAGAAGATGTAGGAATGGCAAACCCCAATGCACTAGTAGTAGCAAACTCAGCAATGCAAGCTGTACATATGATAGGAATGCCAGAAGCAAGAATATTACTTGCAGAAGCAGCAGTTTATGTAGCAACATCAAAAAAATCAAATGCATCATATATGGCAATTAATAAAGCATTAGAAGATGTACAAACAAAAGACACAGGAGAAATTCCAATGCATATAAGAAATGCACCAATAGAAAAAATGAAAGAATTAGGATATAGTGAAGGATATCTATATCCACACAATTTCCCAGGACACTATGTAGAACAACAATATCTACCAGACAAAATGTTAGGAACAAAATATTATAATTATGAATAGGGAATTTGGGGACGGGGCTTTTTTTCCCTATCATTTTGGGGACGCGTCCAAAAAGGGAAAATACTTGAAAGATTTTAAATTAAACAAAGGTATAATATATAAATTTTATTAATCACTCGGCTAACATTACAGAATAAATAAATTCTAAAATTATCAAGCAGGCACCTCTCAAAGCAAATTTGAGATTCTCCTACTTGATAATTAAAGAATTTATAATATCCTTTCATTCACATTCGTAATTAATAAAATTTATATATTATACCTTTATTTTTTACTAATATAAATTATGTTTAAAATTCCCTTTTTGGACGCGTCCCCAAAATGGTAGGGAAAAAATGCCCCGTCCCTAAAATCCCTATTCATAATTTTTTAAAAATTGGTTAACCTACTAAAAAGTAGGTTTTTATTATGGACAAAAATAGAGAAAAAAATTTTTCAATAAAAGACATATTACAGCTAAGTATAACAGGTTTTTTAGCAGGTATAATCAGTGGTTTATTTTCAACAGGTGGAGGTATGATTTTAGTACCAGCATTTATATATTTTTTAAAGCTTGATAATACCAAAGCAAGGGGAACGTCAGTATTTTGTATTTTACCAATGGTAATAACTAGTGGTATTTTTTACTATAAAGAAAATTATATTGAATGGAAAATAGCTATTTTATGTGCGATAGGCGGAGCAATTGGTGGTTATATACGGAGCTAAATTGTTAAAAAAATTACCAGAAAAATATTTAAAAATAGCTTTTACAATATTTCTAGTATATGCATCATATAAAATGATAATCTAAAATTATAATATATCATCAATTAAGAAAAATAAATTAATAATTAAAAATTATAAGAAGTAGGTTTTTTAAATGATTGAAGTATTAATAGGAATAGTATCTGGAATTGTTAGTGGAACTGGTATGGGAGGAGGAACAATATTAATTTTTCTTCTTACTTTTCTTATGGGAATAGAACAACACATAGCACAAGCAACAAATTTAATTTTTTTTATACCCACATCAATTGTTGCAATTATAGTAAATTTGAAAAATAAAAATATATATTTAAAATCAGCGATAATAATATCTGTTTTTGGAATAGTAGGTGCAATTATTGGTGCAAATATTTCAATAAATATTGACGTTTCAATATTAAAAAAATCTTTTGGTATTTTTTTAGCAATTATAGCAATTCATGAAATATATTCCATTTATAAAACAAATAAAAAAGTATAAAAAGCAATAAAAAAAGAGATAATAATAAAAGAACATAAATGAAATTGTTTCAAAATATGGAGGTGATTGTATGAAATTTGTAAAAGGTATAATGATAGGAGGATTAATAACTACAGG
>CALXXK010000123.1 GCA_944392675.1 uncultured Clostridia bacterium | reverse complement strand
TTTAGTTCTCTATCTTCCATTCCAATGATTTCTCCATCTATTGAAACTTTTCCATCATCTACTCCTAATTCTGATATTTTCACTAATGGGTCTGTTATATTTACTGTATTTCCTAATATTAAAGGAGTATCTTCATCATCTTCTGGAAGTTCTGGAACGTCTGCTTCTGTTGCTATTATAGTATTTGCAATTACCGTTACATCTCCTGCATATGTATCTAACCCAGCTTTTCCTGTAGCTTTAATTGCTTTTGCGGTTCTTATTTTTTCTATTATCTCATTGCCTTCTTGAATATCTTTTGCAAATGATTTACAAGTTATTATTCCTGTTCCATCATATATATCAAAAATTAACATTCCTTTTCCTGTTCTCGTTTCTCTAATATCTGATGTAACTAATCTTCCTTCTATTGTAATTCTTCCATCATTTGCTGTAATATCTTTAATACTTACCAATTTTTCTTTAGCTTTAGAAGGTTTCCCCATTATATATTCTTGACTATTTTCTTCTTCTAAATAATCTTGTGGAATTTCTTCCATATCTTCTGGTATGTATCCTTCTAGGTCAGTTGGTGGCATATAATCTGGGTCATTATATTCTTGTTCATGTACTAAATTATTTATTCTTTCTTTATTTTCCTCTTCTATATATGCAATTGCTGCTTTTTGTACATTTTCTATACTCTCTTGTAATTCTTCTATATCTTTTTTAGATAGTTCTTCCTCTAAATTTACTTTGTAATCTTTGTCAAATAGATTTTTTAAAACTTTTTCTAATTCTTTATCTGTTTTTTTTGCTCTTAGAAAATCCGCTCCTTTTATATGCATTTTCACATTTATTTGTGTGTCATTTTCTTCTATATCACTTTTTAGTAGTAACATTGGTTTTGTTAAAGGATATTTATGTGCCATATATGCTATAATGTTTTTCCACTCTTGCTTAATTGGCTTTAATTCTACTGCTTCATGGTATTTTATTTTTAGGTTTATTTCTTGAAATTGAAATCTTTCTTTTAGGAATTTTTCAAAATACCATATTTCTTTAATTTCTATATATTCATCAAAATATATTCCAACTTCTAAAGTATTTGTCTTTTTTATAATGTTTAACTGTGTTATATTGGCATATTTTATATTTGATGTTGTTGTATAATCACTAAATATATCTCCTATTTTTTTTGAACATTCTGACATTTGCATTATCTCCTTTTGTATCTCAATGTCTCATTGTGGACAGGTCCATTTGAGACATTTATTCAAAGATTTTCTCTTTTACATATTCTATTGCTTTTGGGCTTGTGGTTAGTCTACTAACTTCTTTTTTTCTTTCTGCTTCATTTGTTTTTCCTGCATTTGATAACCAATTGTGTGAGCCTATGCACATATATTTATTATCTATAATTAATATTTTTGCATGTGTTGGTGGTGCATATATAAAACTTTCTTTTCCTATATTTTCATACATTTTATTTGCAATTTCTTCTGCCATTTCCTTACTTGTAAAGCCTAAGGATTTTGTTTTTGATAATTCTTCTGCTAGTTCTTTGGCATTTGCTACATTTCTATTCCCTTTATTATATCCAAAATTTATTTTTATACTTCCACCATTAGTTTTTAATTTTTTTATAGTTTCTATAAATTTATCATCTATTACATTTTCTTTATACCATGGTGACATTATATAAATTTCTTTTTGTGCATTTTCTATGGCATACTTAAGAAACTTATAATGTTTTTTGGCATCATGTAAAATTCCTTCTATAAAATTACTTTGTATGTAATGTCCTATTTTATCATCTTCTAATTTTATTTCAGGTTGAAGTATTTTTAATATTTCTTCATCAAATACATGCTTAGAAACTTCGTCTTCTTTGTAATACAAACTATATAATTCACCATTTTTTCTTATATATTCTATTAATTTTGTAAGATAATTTTTTGTTTTTAAAGCAACATCTACATTTCCTATGAATATAAATTGTTTTTTAGCTCTTGTCACAGCAACATTTAGCATATTTCCTTTTCCACCTATAAAATCTACTATCCTTCTTTTTAATGGTGAATCTATAACTTGTGAAAAAATTATATATTCTTTTTCTTGACCTTGGAATGCATGTACTGTTCCTACTTTTATATCTTTTAGTTTTTCATCTTTTAATCTATCTTCTATTTTTAATTTTTGTTTTTTAAATGGTGTTACAACTCCAATTGATGGATTTTCCCCTTCATTTTCTTTTAATATATATCTTATAGTCTCTATACATGTATCTATTTCTAGTGTATTTACATGTTCATTTTCTTCTTCTTTTCCTCTGATATCTATTGCTACCATATTATTGAAAAATGGCTTTTTCTTATCGTCTTTTTTATTCATGTTTAGTCTGTTATTATATACATATTTATTTGAAAATTTCTTTTCCTACATTTTCGATTGCTTCACCATTTTTACTTGATACTACTATTGATTTAATTACATTTTTATTTTCTTTGAACCAATTTATATTATAATATTCTATTTTGACTTTTTATATTCTAAATCTTCATCCCAGTTTTCTAAAATCAAATTTGCTCTTTCCACTATATTATTAGCTATTATTTCTTTTAATAAAGAGGTTTTCCCTGTCCCTGGTGGTCCTTCTATTGCGGTTATGTCATTATCTTTTATTGCATTTGTTATTTGGTATTGTATTTGGCTAACTCCAAATTCATTTTTATAGTTTCCTAAATAAGGTCTTTTGTATTTTTTATCATTAATATCTTTTTTATTAATTTCTACATTTTTTAAATATTTTTCTAAAGTTTTAGGAATATAATTGTCATTTTTTATTATCTCTATTAAAGCTTCTATATCTTCTTTTATGTTTTTTATACTTTGTGCTGCTAATTCATCTAATGTTATTATATATTCTTCATTCATTCTGTAATTTTTGTTTTTCTTATAAATATTCTTTATTTGTTCTTTTGATATTGTAGTATATTCCTCTAATTTAGAATAATATAAATCTATTAAGTGAAAAATATCTCCTCCATCTATTGTGTTTATTATTTCTTTTCTATAATTTTCAATTTCATCTCCATAATCTAATACAACTTCTGTTATGTCTTTTTTTAGAATAACTGATAAAATTATGTTTAGTGTTTCTGGATTTACATTTACTTCTATTATTCTTATATCGTTTTCATATATATCACAATTAAATATAAAGATTGGTAAATTTTTTACTTCTTTATAATTTTGATTTTGGTTATTTATATATGTTATATAATGAGAATATAAATAAAATTCTTGTGATTGTATGATATCACATAATTTATATATAAAATTTTCTATCGCTTTTTCTTTGATATTTACTTTTTCGTATAAGTTTTCTTTTATCTTATTTTTTATATTGCTCATTATTATTATTTCATCTACATCAGATATTTCTAATTTTATGAGTTCTTGTATTATTTGTTTATTTAGCTCTTCTGGATTTTTTACTTTTCCAGTTATGAATTGCTTTATTTTTTCACTTAACTTTTTTTCTTTAATATTTTCTAATTCTTGTTTTATTTTTTTAACATTTTGTAGTTTTTCCTTGTTTACTATTATGCTGTTTTTTGATATTTTTAGTTCTGATGAGTTTAGTATGTTTGATATTTCATACTCTAGATAATATTTTAATGTGTTTTGGATTTCTTTTTTCACTTTTTTCCTCTTTCTTTTTTATATTTTTATGCTTGATATTATATCATAGATTTTAAGTAAATTAAAGTGCTTTATTTATCTTTTCTTTATCCATATGTTCTGTTAGTTACTACTACGAAAACATAAATAACTTGCTTTCAAAATGGCAAGAAGTTGCTGGCACTTTATATATACTTTTT
>CALXXK010000122.1 GCA_944392675.1 uncultured Clostridia bacterium | reverse complement strand
GTAGCATTAGAAAAGCAAGAAGACGGAAAATATCATATAGTAGACACAGTAAGAAGTGGAAAAATAACATTTGGAGAGCCAACATGGGAAGAAGACCAAGCAAGTGTAACAGTAAGCACAAACACAAACTTCCACATAGAATACCAAATAAATGCAGTTGATGAAGGAAGTTGGACAACTATAGCTAATAATGGAACAATTACAGGATTAAAAGATGGAGACACAGTATATGCAAGATTAACAGACGGAACAAACCATGGAGAATATGCAAGTCTAAATGTAAAGAAAGAAGTAGCAGGAACATCATATGATACAGATACAGACATAGAAATAGGAGGATATCTAGTAACAATACCAGGAGGAGGAACAATATCAAAAATACCTGGAGAATATGAAAGTGTAGAAGATGGATTAGTAATATATATAACAAATGGAGAAGAAATAACAGACTGGAATGCAGATACAAATTCTAATGGAATATTAGATGTACAAGAAAATTACGACCAATTTGTATGGATACCAGTAAATAAAGAAACAGCGATAATAGAAGAAGGAAAAGAAATAACTGGAAGTACAGACACAGAAAAATATAATAGCTTAAAAAATTATGTATCAAGTATAGAAAGTCCAACAAATGGAGCAAGTAAATACCCAATGGCAGTAAAAATAACAAATGAAGATGGAAGTGTAGCATATAAAGGAATATTATATGATTTTATTATAAATTATGGGAAAGTAAATATAACACCTAAAGATTATACATTAGCATCAGGTTATAGAGAACCAGATGTTGTAAATTATGATTCAGTTAATAATATTGTAACAGAAGATAGTTTGAAAGAAGAATTTAAAACAATGATAGAAAAAGTAGCGACCAAAGGGGGATTTTGGGTAGGAAGATATGAAACAACAAATATGAATAGTACTGATTTTTCAACAAATGCAGTAGATGTAGTAAGAGGAACTAAAAATGGAATTAATAGTGTAAATTGGTATAAAATGTATGAAGGACAAAAAGAATATAAAAATACAATTTCTAGTAGTTTAGGAACTACAAGTAGTATGATTTGGGGAAGCCAGTGGGATCAAGTTATGATATGGATGAAAGATGTGAGAAATAATATAAAGAATAGTTATTATATTGTAGATGCTGAAGGTATGGCAAATTTTGGAGATATAAGTGGAATAGATGACGGTTATGAAAGTTTAGCTGAAACAGGTTGTTTTAATGTGAAAAATATATATGATATGGCTGGTAATATTTATGAATGGTCACTAGAAACTTGGGAAGTAAGGTATAGAACTGATAGAGGAGGAAATTATGATACCAAATATGCTACATCTACTTATGCATCTTATCGACATTATCGTGAACCTTCTACTAGTGGAGGATATTATGGTTCTAGAATGACACTTTATTAATGATTAATTAAAAATAAAGTATGTTACAAATTTAACATACTTTATTTTTATATACTTATAGTATAGGTATTTTATATACTCATATATTCATATAGATATTTATTCAGATTTTAAGTCACTTTTAATTTCTCAAATTTATTGTGAAATTCTAAATTAGCTTTTTTCAAATTAATAGGTTTTAAATCTTTATTAGTAAAGCAATGTTTAGTTTCAGCAATAATTACAGTATTGCCATTTTTTTTATCCGTTACATCATAACTGATTGTTAATCTAACACCCGAATATTCCTTTACATGTACTTTAATTAATAATGTATCACCAAAAGTAACATGATGTTTATAAGTACAATTTACTCCTAAAACAGGAATAGTTATACCTTGATTTTCAAAATCTGAAAAGGGCATTCCTACGTTTTCTAAGAAGAAACAACGTGCTTCTTCCAAATATCTTATATAATTAGAATGATGTACAACTCCCATTCTATCAGTTTCATAATAATTAATTTTTCTTTCATAAGTAATATTATTCATAAAAACCTCCGTTCGAGCGATTTTTAGCTCTAATAAAATGTGGTGTGGGTAGTGAAAAGCTTGTTCTTTTTACACTATTAATTCTTCAAATTCAAATTATACTACATATAATTTATTTTTTCAACATTAACATTACATGAATTTTAAATTAGTAATTAAAATTTTAGCCTTGAATTATAAAATATAATAGTATAGAATATGAGCATAAAAATATAAAATTTTTATTATAGTGGACTAATAAAAAGATTACTTAGCAGTATAAATTGGGGATAAAAGAGGATAAAAATGGAGTGATAAAATTGAAGAAAATAAATGGAATAATAATGCAATATTTTGAATGGTACATGGAATGTAATCAGAATCTATGGAATGAAATTGTAGAAAAAGCGGAAGAATTATCTAATTTAGGAATAACAGCATTATGGCTTCCACCAGCATATAAAGGAATTGGTGGAAAAAATGAAGTAGGATATGGAGTTTATGATTTATATGATTTAGGAGAATTTGACCAAAAAGGAACTATAAAAACAAAATATGGTTCAAAAGATGAATATATAAATTGTATACAAATATTAAAACAAAATGGAATAGAAAGTTATGCAGATATAGTTTTAAACCATAAAATGGGAGCAGATATGTTACAAACAATTCCAGCATCAAAAGTAGATTGGGGAAATCATAATCAAATAATATCAGACCAAGAAACTGTAAAAGTAGCAACAAAATTTACTTTTCCAGGAAGAAAAAAGAAATATTCAGATTTTGAATGGAATTGGACACATTTTGATGGAATTGATTATGATAATAATAAAAATGAAAAAGCACTTTTTAAGTTTAAGGATAAAAATTGGAGTAATGCAGTAGATGAAGAATTCGGAAATTTTGATTATTTAATGGGAGCAGATTTGGATTTTGCAAATGAAGAAGTTGTTGAAGAGTGCACAAATTGGGGAAAATGGTATTTAGATATTACAAAAGTTGATGGTTTTAGGTTGGATGCAGTAAAACATATAAATGCAAATTTCTATAGGAACTGGATAAGAGAATTAAGAAAAGATGCAGAAGATGAATTATTTACAGTAGGTGAATATTGGAGTGGAGATGTAAGCAAATTACATAGATATATAACAGAAACAGAGGGAGAAATATCACTATTTGATGTACCATTACATTATAATTTATACAATGCTTCAAAAGACTTTAATTATGATTTAACAAAGATTTTAGATAAAACACTAGTTAAAGAAAATTCAAGTAAAGCAGTAACATTTGTAGATAATCATGATACACAAATAGGCCAGAGTCTTGAAAGTTTTGTAGATAGATGGTTTAAGCCAGCAGCATATAGTATAATATTGCTAAGGGATGAAGGATATCCATGCATATTTTATGGAGATTATTATGGTATAAAACATGATAATATAGAGCCATTAGAAGAATTGAAAATATTAATAAGACTAAGAAAAGAAAAATCATATGGAAAACAAAATGAATATTTTGATAATCCACATTGTATTGGATGGACAAGAGAAGGGGATGAAGAACATCTAAAATCAGGGTTAGCAGTATTAATTTCGAATGATACAGATAGTGAAAAAAGAATGTATGTGGGAGAAAAATTTGCTGGAGAAAAATTTATTGATGCATTGTCTAATTGTGAAGATTTTATAACTATAGACGAATATGGATATGGAAATTTTAAAGTGAAGTCTAAGTCTACATCTATTTGGGTAGAGGCTTAATAGAAAAAATATATATTAGGTTTCTATTACAATAGAATTTGAAATAAACAAAGCTTGATTTTTTAAAAAAATATGAAAAAAACTATTGACAACGTAAAAAAAATAGTTTATACTTATACTTGTCTTAACGATAAGTATGCTCCCTTAGCTCAGTTGGTCAGAGCAACCGGCTCA
>CALXXK010000121.1 GCA_944392675.1 uncultured Clostridia bacterium | reverse complement strand
CAAAATGATACATATGGGATATGTATAAAATTAAAACAGTATAAAGGAGTAACATTAGTAGCACTAGTAGTAACAATGATGATGTCTGTTGGTTGGAACGGTAACGTTGGTAAGGATATGGGATTTTCTCCTACGGCTGGTGGATTTCGACCATTAGTTTGTTTAAAATCGGAAGTAAAATTAGAAAAACAATCAGATGGAACATATCATATAGTAGACACGTTAAAAAGTGGAAAAATAACATTTGGAGTACCAGTATGGGAAGATAATCAAGCAAGTATAACAGTAAATACAAAAGCAAATTTTCAAATCGAATATCAAAAAGATGGAGTAGATGGAAATTGGACAAAAATAGAAAATGGCGGAACAATAACAGGATTAAAAGAAGGAGACGTGATATATGCAAGATTAACAGATGGGGTAAATTATGGAAACTATGCAAGTGTAACAATAGTTAAAACAACAGCAGAACAATTTGATAGAGAAATAGAAGTAGGAAATTATATAGTAACAATACCAGCAGGAGCAGCAATATCGGAGATAAAAGGAGAATATGAAAGTGTGGAAAATGGATTGGTAATATATATAACAAATAAAGATAAAATAACAAATTGGGATGCAGATTTAAACTCAAATGGAATACCTGATGTGCAAGAAAATTATGACCAATTTGTATGGATACCAGTAGATAAAGATTCAGTAATTATAGAAGAAGGAAAAGAAATAACAGGAAGTACAGATGAAGAAAAATACGAAAGCTTAAAAACTTATGTATCAAGTATATCAAGTCCAGCAAATGAACCAAGTAAATACCCAATGGCAGTAAAGAAATTAAATGGAGAATATAGCGGAATATTATATGATTTTACTGAGGAAAATGGAACAGTAAAAGTAAATCCAAAAGATTATACAACAACATCAAGCTATAGAGAACCAGATGAAGTAGATGATGACTCAAGTGAAAGTACTATAACAAAAGAAAGTTTGCAAGAAGAATATAAAACGATGATAGAGAGAGTAGAATCAAAAGGAGGATTTTGGGTAGGAAGATATGAAACAAGTAATATGAACAGTTCTAATTTCAAAAAAAATGCAGTAAATGTAGTAAGAGGAACAACAAATGGAATAAATAGAGTAACATGGTATAAAATGTATAAAGGACAAGAAGAATATAAAAATTCAGAAGAAAATACAAGTTTAAAAAACAGTGGAACAACAAGTAGTATGATATGGGGAAGCCAATGGGATCAAATAATGATATGGATGAAGGAAGTAAAAAATACAATAAATACGTCAAATGGACAATACTATATAACAAATGCAGTAGGAATGGGAAATTATGGAGCAGGAGATAGCGATACAAGTACATCAGATTCAGTAGCAACAGGAAAAAGAGAAGAATATAAGGTAAAAAATATATATGACTTAGCTGGAAATGTATATGATTGGACATTAGAGACCAACAATACTAACAATCGAGTTCTACGAGGTGGTAATTATAGTAGTACAAATGCCAGTTACACTAAAGCAAGCTATCGCTACAATGTTGCTACAATTAACAGTGGAGCGGCTACTGGATCTAGATTTACACTTTATTAGTGTTGATATTCAAGGTAAGTAAATGTAGGATATTTTGAAGTAAAAAATTATATGATTTAGTTGGAAATAAAGTAAAAAAATTAGTAACTAAAAGAAAAAATAGAAAACAAAAGAATTAAAAAGTATAATAAAAACATTTACTTCAAAATAAATATTAATTACAAAATAAATTAAATGTAAAATAAAGTATGGGATAAATATATACAAAATAGATTATACTAAACAAGAGAAAAAGGTAGAAGATTAAAAAATTAAGAATTCAATTTATATTATGATATAATTATAATTTTTTAATCAAATTCATACCGAGAAAGGAATACGATAATAATGAAAAATTTAAAAGAAGAGATAAAAAAAGAATTAGAAACAATAGATAAAATGATAGTAGAAAACAAACAAAAAGAAAAAATAGAAGAACACAGAGAAAAATTAGACAAGCTTTTAAATGAATATTTAAAAGATATGTAGAAACAATAAAATATACATTATAAATGTAAAAAAATGAAAAATAGTATAAAATAATAAAAGTAAAAGAAATAGAATACTTATATAAACGAAAATATTTCATTTATACAAATATTAAAATTTGATAAGATAAACAAAAAATAATTAGGAGAAAATAAATGAGAAAACCAAGCACAATAAAAATAGGGAAAAATATCCAAAATATCAGAAAAAGCAATGGGTATACACAAGAAAAGCTAGCAGAAGCGATAGAAGTATCAGTAAGATACGTAAGTGATATAGAACAAGACAGAGCAAAACCTTCATATGAAATACTTATTAAAATCTGTAATCTTTTTAATATTGGAATAAATCAAATATTTAGTGAATATTTAGATATAACAGATAATAAAGTTTTAGAATATAAAATAGTAGGATATGATAAACTTTCAGAAAAAGATAAAAAAACCATAGAACACTTAATAATGTATTTTAATAAAAAATAGTGTCTCATTTGGGACGTTTCTTTTTGAGACATTATATATATGATGTCGAAAAAAGTCGAACGATTTTTCTTGATTTTTATAATATAAGATGTTATAGTATAAACATAATTTGTTAATAAAGAAAATTATGTTTATGTTATACATCTTATATTTTTTTCTATATAGTGCATATTAAAATAATTTAAGCTTAGGCTATATATAAATATACATTTAAAGATACACTTTTCTATAAAATAAAAAATTCTATAACTCAAAATTCTTATAGATAAAAAATCTAAAAAAATTCCAAAAATAAGAAAAAAGAAGACAAAAAGAGAAAAAAAGCAAAGGAGGTAGTAAAAAAAGATATTTACTAACAAATAAACGTTGATTTATAATAAAAAATAAAATATGATAAGGAGGTAAAATTTGATAATATATACATTAAATGATTATTTGAAGATTTATAAAATAATAGAAAAAAATACATACAAACTAAGAGAAGATGAAGAAAAATATCTAATACAAGAAAAAAATAATCATAACAAACATGATAAAATATTTAGAGATATATTAAATGATAAAAAAGAAGTAGCAAGAATAATTAATACATATATAAAACCAAAGACAAAATTAAGTAAAGAAAATATAGAAAAATACGAAACAAGATATATAACAAAAACATATGAAGAAAAAGAAGCAGATATAGTATATAAAATAAAAGGAAAAGAAATATTTTTCTTAATAGAACATCAAACAAAAGTGGACAAAAAAATGGCATACAGGATATTGGAATACAGTATGGAAACAATAGAACAAATATATAACAATTTAAATAGAGAAGAAGATAGAAAGAAATTTTTAGAAATAATTGATTATTTATTAGAAGATGAAATAAACAAAGAAACTTTAGAAGAATTGAAAGAAAAAATAATAAAAGAAGGAAAGGGAGGAATTGAAATGATGCACGCAAAAGAAGTATTAAGAAGAGACAGATTAAAAGCAATAAAAGATGGAGAAAATAGGGGTTTAGCAAGAGGCATTATAGAAGGAAAGAAAGAAGGGATCAAAGAAGGAAAATTAAGTATAGCAAAGAAAATGTTAGAAGAAAAATTAGATATAGATTTTATTGCAAAAGTAACAGGATTATCAAGAAGTGAAATAGAAAAATTATAGTTATATAATTAGAATTTAATAAAACAACATAATCTTAGATTTTAATCTCATAAAAATCTAGGATTATTTTTGCATTATAAGAAATTAGATTTTCTATAATGTAAAAAATAGTAATAATCCACTAGAAAAATAAAAAGAAATATGATAAAATAATAAATATTAATATTTAGGAGTAAGAAATGCCAAAATTTTTTGTA
>CALXXK010000120.1 GCA_944392675.1 uncultured Clostridia bacterium | reverse complement strand
TGTAATTTTTGGACGCGTCCCCAAAATAACAAAAAGTCCCCTCCCTAAAATCCCTAATGCCTCCTTCCCTTTTTCCTTAATCATCAAACTCAACTTGAATTTATTGTAAATCTATAGTATAATACAAAAGATTAAATTTAGGAGGAGATTAAATGTTAAGTGCAAATGGAGTTACAATAAGATTCGGAAAGAGAGTGCTATTTGAAGATGTAAATATCAAATTCAGCAAAGGAAATTGTTACGGAATAATAGGAGCTAATGGTGCTGGAAAGTCAACTTTTTTAAAAGTATTATCAGGAGAAATAGAACCAAGTAAAGGAGATGTCTCTTTAGATAAAGGAGAAAGGATATCAGTTCTAAAACAAGATCACTTTGCTTTTGAAGATAATACTGTAATGGATACAGTAATAATGGGAAATAAAGAATTATATTCTATCATGAAAGAAAAAGAAGAAATATATGCAAAACCAGATTTTTCTGAAGAAGATGGAATGAAAGCTGCAAAATTAGAAGAAAGATTTGCGGAACTAGACGGTTGGAATGCCGAATCTGATGCAGCAATTTTATTAAATGATTTGGGAATAATTCCAGAAAACCATTATAAATTAATGAAAGAAATTGACCCAAGAGAAAAAGTAAAAGTATTATTAGCACAAAGTTTATTTGGAAACCCAGATGTATTATTATTAGACGAACCAACAAATGATTTAGATATGAAAAGTATAAATTGGTTACAAGAATTTTTAATAAATTTCGAGAATACCGTAATTGTTGTATCACATGATAGATATTTTTTAAATAAAGTATGTACATATATAGCAGATGTAGACTTTGGAAAAATAAAAGTATATCCAGGAAATTATGATTTCTGGTATGAATCTAGTCAACTTGCATTAAAACAAGCAAGAGAACAAAATAAGAAAAAAGAAGAAAAAATAAAAGAATTACAAGAATTCATCGCAAGATTTAGTGCAAATGCATCAAAATCAAAACAAGCTACATCAAGAAAGAAAACATTAGAAAAAATAGAATTAGAAGAAATTAAACCTTCAAATAGAAAATATCCATATGTAGATTTCAAACCAGATAGAGAGCCTGGAAAAGAAATATTAGAAGTGAAAAATATTTCAAAAACAGTAGAAGGAGTAAAATTACTTGATAATATTTCATTTACAGTAAAACAAAACGATAAAATAGCATTTTTAGCAGATAATGAAAATGCAAAAACTGTATTATTTCAAATAATAGCAGGAGAATTAGAACCAGATGAAGGAGAATTAGTGTGGGGAACAACAATCACTAAATCATATTTCCCTAAGGATAATAACTATTTATTTGAAGGAGATGAAAGTATAACAGATTGGCTTAGAAAATATTCAAAAGACCCAGATGAAACATTTGTAAGAAGCTTTTTAGGTAGAATGTTATTTTCAGGAGAAGAAGCTCTAAAAAATGTTAAAGTATTATCAGGAGGAGAAAAAGTAAGATGTGTGCTTTCTAAAATGATGTTATCAGGAGCTAATTTCTTAATATTTGATGAACCTACAAACCATCTAGATATGGAAAGTATAACATCAGTAAATGAAGGCATGAAAAAGTTCAAAGGAAACATTTTATTTACATCACATGACCATGAATTAACACAAACAGTTGCAAACAGAATTATAGATATTAAAAATGATGGTAAAGTAATTGATAAAGAATGTACATATAATGAATATCTTGGAATTGAATAATAATTAAGAAGGAACTAATTGATTAATCAGTTAGTTCTTTCTTATTGTTTAATTAGAGAAATTGTTTAGATTCAATTGTTAAAAATTTATAAAATTATTATAAGGAATTTAAAGTTCACACAAACTTTCCGATATAATCCATAAATACCAAAATATGATCTATTTTACTAATTTATTTTTATCAATACCAGTCATTTTAGAAATAAAATCAATGTCAATACCTTCAGGCAACATTCACCATACCTTCAAAAATATGTACTTAGTATTAACATTTAATATATTAATTCAATAAATTTATAAACTAAACCTTGATAAAAAGCAAAAAATATAATAATATAAGATATGTATAAATTTAAGGAGGAAAAAATGTTAAGAAAGATTAAATTTAAAGAATTCAAAGAATTATATAGAAAACACATAATAAAAGATTTTCCTAAAAATGAAAGACCAAATTTACAAAGATTCAGAAAAAGAATGTTAAAAAATAATGAAGAAACATATATTTTTGAAGAAGATGGAAATGCTAAAGGATATTGTATAGTAGATGAATTGCAAGAATATATTTTAATAGCTTTTTTAGCAACATATAAAGAAAATAGAGGACAAGGAATAGGAACAAAAATATTAAGAGACTTAAAAGAAAAATATTCTAACAAAAAAGGTATTTTATTAGAAGTAGAAGATCCAGAATTTGCAAAAAATGAAGAAGAAAAGAACATACAAGAAAAGAGAATAAAATTCTACAAAAAATCAGATTTTAAAATTATTGATAAGTTAAAATTAAACTTATTTTTAGTACATTTTAAATTAATGATATATTCATCAGAGCAAAATGATATACAAAAAATAAAAGATGCACTTGAACATTTCTATTTTTTAATGACAGATAAAAAATACTTAAAATATATAGAAATACAAGAAGTTTAATAATTTCAAACATATAAATAATACAAAATCGATATATATATTACATTAAAGTTTCTTATACAATCATTATTTAATGTAATAAAAATAACAACCTTTTAATATACGAAAATCTAAAATATAAAAGCTAATTTTCAAATATTATATAAATTGATTGTAAATAAAAATAAGGAAATGATAAAATGGAAAAAATAATAAAAACAATAGCAGAAGAATTAAATATAAAAGAAAAACAAGTAGAAGCAGCAATAAAATTAATTGATGAAGGAAATACAATTCCATTCATAGCACGTTACAGAAAAGAAGTTACAGGAGGACTAAGTGATGAAATTCTTAGGGATTTAGGTGAAAGATTAAATTATTTAAGAAATTTAGAACAAAGAAAACAAGAAGTAATAAACTCAATAGATGAACAAGGAAAATTAACTGATGAAATTGTAAAATCTGTTGCAATAGCTAAAACACTTGCAGAAGTAGAAGACATCTATAGGCCATATAAACAAAAGAAAAAAACAAGAGCAACAGTTGCAAAAGCAAAAGGATTAGAACCATTAGCAGAAATAATTATAAAACAAGAAGAAAAAACGCCAATAGAAGAAATTGCAAAACAATACATAAATATAGACAAATTAAGTGAAGAAGATAAGAAAAATAAAGATAAAGTAGTAGCAACAGCAAAAGACGCAATTCAAGGAGCATTAGATATTATTGCAGAAGATATATCAGATAATGCAAAATATAGAAAAGAAATAAAAAGACTTTTATTTAGGGAAGGGTTAATTGTAACAAAAGCTACAAAAGAAGAAGAAAAATCAAATTATGAAATGTATTATAATTATCAAGAAGCTATAAAACACATACCAAGTCATAGAATTTTAGCAATAAACAGAGGAGAAAAAGAAGATTTCTTAAAAGTAAAAATAGAAAAGCCAGAAGAAAAAATTTTAGAATATATAGAAAGAGATATACTAAAAGGACAAACACAGTTTACAGATATGCTTAAAGAAACTATATTAGATAGTTTCAAAAGATTAATAGAACCATCTATTGATAGGGAAATACGTTCAGATTTAACAGAAAAAGCAGAAGAAAAAGCAATAAAAGTATTTGGACAAAATTCAAAGCAATTACTTTTGGGAGCACCTATAAAAGGAAAAACAGTAATGGGATTTGATCCTGCATATAGAACCGGATGCAAAATAGCTGTAATAGACGAAACAGGAAAAGTTCTAGATTATACAACAGTATACCCAACAGAGCCTCAAAATGATGTAGAAAATGCTAAAAAAGAACTTTTAAAATTAATAGAAAAAGATAAAATTGATATGATTGCAATAGG
>CALXXK010000119.1 GCA_944392675.1 uncultured Clostridia bacterium | reverse complement strand
AGAATTCCAGATGTAATAAATGCAAAACCAGGATATCTTCCAACTGAAGAAATAGGAGAATTAAATTTTAAATTAAAAATATAGCCTCGATATGCATATTACAATTCACAGACCCTAGTACTATTTGATAATTTTTTAAGTTTATCTGTCAATATAATTTTCAAAGAAACTATAAATAAATTTTATGGCACCCTTCCATCAAAGATAAACTCTTTCCATAAAATTTATTAATAGTTTCTAATTCAATTAATTTCCATCAAAACTTAAAAAATTATCAAATAGTACTAGGGGCTGTGAATTGTAACCATGTGCTATTGGTTTACAATAAAATTCAACTAAAAAGCTTGATTTTCAAGCTTTTTTATGTTAAAATAACTA
Organism: uncultured Clostridia bacterium; assembly: GCA_944392675.1. Taxonomy (GTDB): domain Bacteria; phylum Bacillota; class Clostridia; order TANB77; family CAG-508; genus CAG-269. The sequence continues at coordinate 3,673 of CALXXK010000119.1, read as the reverse complement.
TATAATGATTTATTTTATTTAAGAGAGGTGAAAACTTAGAAAAATTCTAAGTAAAATATATGGGAAAATTAATGGATGTATTAAAACAATTTTGGGTAGCAGATCCAGTTGAAAAAATACCAGAAAAAGAAATAGATGAGAAAATGAGTAAAGAAATGGAAAAAAGCAATAAAAGAATAGAAAAATTAGAAAGAGAAATGAATTTTGAGCATATAAAAGTAGCAACTAAAAGCCCTAAAATAAAGAAAACAACAATCAAAACAGAAACGAAAAAAGAAAATGCAAAAGATGATATAGAATTAAATCCAGAGCAACAAAATACAAAAGAGAAAGATGATGAATTAATAAGATAAAGATACAAGGAAACAAAATCCTTGTATTTTTTATTATTTTATGTATATTAATTGTAATTCTTAAATATTTATGATACAATAAATAAATCAAAAGGTAATATACCTTTCGAAAAATTTCGGAGGTAGATTACTTAATACCTCCGAAATTAGTAACTAATATTAAATTGGAAAATAAAAGGAGGTATCATTATGAAAGCAGGAACAATAGTAATTGAAGTAATTGAAAACAAAAAAACACAGGTAAAAACATTAAACAAACAATGCATTATAGATTCATTTAATGGAATCAAAAATGGATTTCCACATAAAAATGAAATTGCAGAAAAATTGTTAGAGGTTTTGCCTGATACTGAAACTATAATAATAAATAGAGATCGAAACGATCAACATCCAGAAGAACCAGTAATAATATGCAAAGATAGTAAAGGAATGGAGAAAATTATAAAAATCATAAATCACCATAAAATAATATGGGCCATTATAAATGGTTATTGTGAATAGCTTTCATAAAAAATTAACGTTAATGTTATTAACGTTTTGGCAAACAAAGGGCTAGTATCTTTATGATACAGCCCTTTTAGAATACAGTGTTGATATTTGCAAAGTTTCTTTTTAGACGGATTCAAAAATAATACATAACTACAATAATAGGAAAATTGAGTGACGTAACTATAGGGATTTTAGGCCCCGTCCCCAAATTCCCTAAAAAAACTGGAACTTAAAAAGAAAAAATGATATAATCGAAAAAACGACAAAAAAGAACAATAAGAAAAGATAGAAACATAAACAAAAGTGTGCCAAAATAGCCCGTACCTTTTGGCACAAAAGAAAGAAGGTCAAAAAATGTCAAAATTTGTACACTTGCATATACACAGTGAATTTAGTTTATTAGATGGAGCAAATAGAATAAAAGACTTACCAGTAAGAGCAAAAGAATTAGGAATGGATGCAATTGCTTTAACAGACCATGGAGTTATGTATGGCGCGATAGATTTTTATAAAGCTTGTAAAAAAGAGGGGATAAAGCCAATAATTGGTTGTGAGGTATATGTTGCACCTCGTTCAAGATTTGATAAAGAGCCTAATATAGATAATAAATATAACCATTTAATATTACTTGCTAAAAATAATCAAGGATATAAAAACCTAAGTAAATTGGTTTCATTGGGGTTTGTTGATGGTTATTATTATAAACCACGTATAGATTTAGAAATATTAGAAAAATATCATGAAGGATTAATTTGTTTAAGTGCATGTTTAGCAGGACCGGTAAATCAAGCTTTATTAAATGGAGAAAATGAAAAAGCAGAAGAAGTTGCATTATGGCATAAAAAAGTTTTTGGAGATGACTATTATATAGAAATACAAAATAATGGAATACAAGAACAAGTTCTTGCAAACCAAAAATTGGTACAACTTGCAAGAAAATTAGATATTCCATTAGTTGCTACAAATGATGCTCATTATTTAAAAAGAGAAGATGCATATAATCATGAGGTTTTACTTTGTATACAAACAGGAAAAAGAATGAGTGATATAGATAGAATGAGATTTGACACAGATGAACTATATGTAAAATCACCAGAAGAAATGATAGAATATTTTAAAGCATTTCCAGATGCCATAGAAAATACTGTAAAAATAGCAGAGCAATGTAATGTAGAATTTGAATTTGGACATACAATATTGCCCAATTATGACGTGCCAGAAGAATTTCCAACTCATTTTGATTTCTTCAAAAAATTGTGTGATGATGGTATAAAAAACAGATATGGAGAAAATCCAAGTCAAGAAATACTGGAAAGGGCAGAATATGAAATAGGTGTTATTAAAAAAATGGGATATGTTGATTATTTCCTAATAGTATGGGATTTTATTCATTATGCAAAAACACATAATATCCCAGTAGGACCTCGGACGTGGTTCTGGTGCAGGTTCTATAATTGCATATGCAATCGAAATAACAGATATTGATCCAATGAAATATGGATTACTATTTGAAAGGTTTTTAAATCCAGAAAGAATTAGTATGCCAGATTTTGACGTAGACTTTTGTTATGAGCGTAGACAAAAAGTTATAGATTACGTATCAGAAAAATATGGACATGATCATGTATCACAGATAATAACATTTGGTACAATGTCTGCAAGAATGGTAATACGTGATGTTGCAAGAGTTTTAGATGTACCATACTCAGAAGCTGACACATTAGCTAAAATGATACCAAATGAATTACATATAACAATAAAAAAAGCATTAGAACAAAACAAAGAACTAAATCAACTATACGAAACAGATGAAACAGTAAAAAAGGTTTTAGATATAGCAATGGGATTAGAAGGTATGCCAAGACAGGCATCAACACATGCATGTGGAATAGTTATTACAAAAGAACCAGTAGACACATATGTTCCTTTATATGTACGTGATGGACAAATATCAACACAATATATAATGACAACATTAGAAGAATTAGGACTATTAAAAATGGACTTCTTAGGATTAAGAACATTAACAGTAATACAAGACACAATAGATTTGGTAAAAGAAAATAGAGGAATAGATGTTGAATTTGACAAAGAAATGGCAGACCCAAAAGTATATAAATTATGGCAAGAAGGAAAATCATGTGGAATATTCCAATTTGAGTCACAAGGAATGACGAACTTCATGAAAGAACTAAAGCCAGACTGTTTAGAAGATTTAATAGCAGGTGTATCATTATACCGTCCAGGTCCAATGGATCAGATACCAAGATATATTAGAGGAAAACAACATCCAGGACATAATGAATATACACATCCAAGTTTAGAGCCAATACTAAATGTAACATATGGATGTATGGTATATCAAGAGCAAGTTATGCAAATAGTGCGTGACTTAGCAGGATATTCACTAGGAAGAGCCGATTTAGTAAGACGTGCTATGGGAAAGAAAAAGCTTGATGTAATGGCAAAAGAAAGAGAAGTATTTATAAATGGACAAGTAGATGAAAATGGAAATGTAATAGTTCCAGGGTGTGTAAGAAATGGAATAGATGCAGAATCAGCAAATAAAATATTTGACGAAATGGCAGAGTTTGCAAAATATGCATTCAACAAATCACATGCAGCATGTTACGCAGTAGTAGCATATAGAACAGCATATTTAAAAGCATATTATCCGGCAGAATTCATGGCAGCAACACTAAACAGTTTTTTAGGAAACCTAGACAAAATACCACAATATATAGATGAATGTAAATCATTAGGAATAGAAATATTAAAACCAGATATAAACAAAAGTAATACAAAATTCACAGTAGAAAATGTCTCAATGG
>CALXXK010000118.1 GCA_944392675.1 uncultured Clostridia bacterium | reverse complement strand
TCCATTGGTAATGTGAATATCACCATCTACATGGAAATAGGTACAAATTTGTTCTTGAGGTGTACGACCCATTTTGTCTTCAGTCCATAACGAACCAGCTGTAAGATTACCACCAATAATTTCTAGACTAGGTAAACATTCTTCAGTTTCAGCTAAAACTAAATCTCCACTTACTATTAAGCTTCCATTTTCAATTTTTGTATCACCTACTAACCGCATGTCTCCATCAAGTACAAAGTCTTCATCTTCAAGTCTTAAATCTCTAATTTCTAACATAAAAATACCTCCTTGTGCATAAATACAAATTTTTGTTGCAAAAATATTATATAATACTAAACATAAAATTGCAAGAAATATAAAATATATCGAAGGAATTGTGCACTTTAACTTAATGGCTCTATTATGAATTAAAGGAAATAAAAATTAATTCTTGATATTTAATGTCATTTATAGTAAAATATAGAAAGAATTTATGTATATAATGGGAAAAATTGAAAATAAAATTCTTTTCCAATTAAATTATACTTTATGGAAGGAATGCGATTTATTATGATAAAATTAATTGCGAGTGATTTAGACGGAACAATAATTGATTATGACAATCAAGTAACAAATGACAATTTAACAGTAATAAATAAACTAAATAGTACATCAATAAATTTTGCCATTTGTACGGGAAAAACATATTCAATGACAAAAAATATATGTAATGAATTGCATCCAACATATGGAATATTTGGAAATGGAACACAAATTATAAACTTAAAAACAGGAGAAGAAATTAAAAGAAATATAATAACAAATAAGCAAACACTGGAATGTTTAGAAATTATAGAAAACGAGGATTTAAATGTACATATATATACAGAAAATAAAATAATAGCACAGAAAGAATTGAAATATATAGGATTTAGAAATTATATTTTATATAAAAATCAAATTAAATTTGAAATTGTACAATCTTTAAAAGAATATATTGAACAAAATAATCCTAATATATTGAAATTAGTTATATCAGGAAATACAGATTTAGGAAAAATAAAAAAACAAATAGAAAACAAAGAAAAATTAAGTGCAATACAAATTAAGAAATATGATAAATACAAAGATGAGACAATAAATGAAGAATATGAGTATTTAGATATTGTTCCAAAAAATGTAACTAAATACACTGCATTAAAACAACTAAGTGATTATTTAAGAGTTTCTAATGATGAGATTTTGGCTGTAGGTGATAATATAAATGATATAGAAATGATAAAAAATGCAGGAATAGGAGTAGCGATAGGTGGATGTTATGATGAGGTAAAAGAAATAGCATCATATGTAACTAAAAACACAGTGAAAACAGGAGGATTTGCAGAAGCAGTATATAAATTTATAGAATTTTAAAGGAAGGAATAAAATGTATACAATAGAAGAATTTGATAGAGAAAAAACAAAAATTTTAAAATATATAATATATAAAAAAAGAAGTGAAAACGAGGTAAGAAATAAATTTTCTAGTACAATAAACCAAGAGTTATTAGATGATATTATAGAGTATTTAAAAGAAGCAAATTACATTAATGATAAAGAATTTATAGAAAAGACAGTTAATAATTTTATTACATTAAAAAATTTATCTATAAAAGAATTAAAATATAAGTTGATGTCAAAAGGATTAAATAAAGATGATATAGATGATTACTTATATGAAAATAAAGAAGAGTTAGAAGAATATGAAATAAAATCAGCATCAAATATAATATATAAAAAATCAAGTACAATGGAACAAGAAGAAATAAAGCAATATTTATTAAAAAAGGGATATAAAAATGATAATATAAAGCAAGCATTTGAAAATGAATGATAAAACATCATTACTAAAAAGGAGTAATACAAATGTCAATATTAACATTAGAAACAAAAAAAATATCAATAAAAATTAATAATTTTGAAGGACCATTAGATTTGTTATGCCATTTAATAGACAAAAACAAAATGAATATATATGATATTAATTTAAGTGAAATAACAGATCAATATATAAGTTATTTAAAAGAACAAGAAAGTTTGAATTTAGAAATAGCAAGTGAATTTTTAGTCATGGCTTCAACTTTATTATATTTAAAATCAAAAAGTCTACTTCCTAAACAAGAAGATGATGAAGAAGAACTAACTGAAGAAGAATTAATAAAAAGAATTATAGAATACAAAAAATTCAAAGAAATTAGTAAAGTATTTAAAGAACAATATTTAAAATATTCCAATAGAGTTTTTAAAATGCCAGAAAATATCGAATTACCAAAAAAGAAATTAGAAAAAAATTATGAAAGCAAAGTAATACCAGATATATATAGAAATTTAATAGAAAGAAATAGCGTTAAATTAAATCAAAATGCAAAGAATATTGAAAAAATAGCACTTGTAGAAAATTATACAGTTGCAAGTAAAGTAAAAGAAATGTTTAAGATATTGGTTAAGCAAAAAAGATTTGTGTTTAATAAAATATTTTCAATAAATAAAAGAAATAAACAAGAAGTTGTAACAGCATTTTCAGGACTGTTGGAATTGTCAAGAAGAAATAAAGTAGAAACATCTCAAGAAAAATTATTTGGAGATATTACGGTAGAAAAAGTAAAAAAAATAAAATAACATTGTGCATTCTTTTATACTATAAATTATTCAAATTAAAGAATTTGTTTAAAAATGAAAAAAATGGAAAAACTAACTATATAACCTAAAAAGAAGGTGATAATAGTTGGTTTTTCTTTATATTATAGGGGTTGTATTTATTATATTAATAATATTTTTATTTTCAAAAATTCAAATAAAAATAGAAAATTTCAAATTTACATCAGAAACCATAAGACATATAAATACAGATTACAAATTCGTTATAAAATTATATATTTTTTCAAAAATACCAATATTAAAAATATCAATAACAAAAAAATTTTTAGAAAGACTTAAATTAAAAGAAAAAATGAAAACTTTCGAAATGGATTTTATAGAAAATAAGTTAAAAGTTGATAAAGACATTTTAAAAGCTATGAAAAAGTTAGATGTCAATATAAAAAAATTGAATTTAAGAATAGATTTAGGAACAGAAAATGCAAGTTTTACATCAATACTAATACCAATATTAAGTACAGTAATTTCAATGTTATTAAGAAATAGAATAAAAGATTATAAAAGTCAGCATTATATAATAAATCCAATTTTTACAAACCAAAATTTAATAAATATAGAACTTTCTAGTATATTTGAAATAAAAATGATACATATTATAGATAGTATATATGTATTAAATAAAAAAGAAGGAGTGGATAAATATGAGCGAACATCCAATAGAAGGGCTTATGACAACTGCTATGAATAGTATAAAAGATATGGTAGATGTTAACACAATTATAGGAGATCCAATAGAAACATCAAATAATATTGTCATAATACCTATCTCAAAAGTATCATTTGGTTTTGCATCAGGAGGAAGTGAATTTAAAGGAGAAACAGTAGATGAATACACAAAAAAAGATAAGGAAGAAGCTATACAATATAGATTACCATTTGGAGGAGGAAGCGGAGCAGGGGTAACCATAAATCCAATAGCATTTTTAGTAATTCAAGCAAATAATGTAAAATTGATGCCAGTAAATCATTCATCATCTATAGACAAGCTTTTAGATTATATGCCAGATTTGATAGAAAAGACTAACAATATGATGAATCGTTGTATTCAAAATAAAAAAGAAGAAACACAAAAAATCATTAAAGAAATGCAAAAAAGAAATAAAGATTGTGAAAATAAAGAAACAAAAATTAAGGAAAAAATTGAGAAAAAAGTAAAAAAACCTGAAGAAAAGCCAGAGGAAAAACCAGAAGAGGAAATAGACTATGAATATGAATATAATGAAACAATGGAAGATGAATAGTAACAAAGGGGACGTTCCTTCAATCCCTAAAATTCGGGACAATGGGGACGGACCTTCCTAGGTGCTGTAAATCTGCTTAACCCATTTAGTCCCACTATGTATCATAAAATATATGATTTTTCGGTTCAATACATAATTTAAAAAATTCTAAATTAATTTTTTGGCACCCTTT